>JAUVBH010000244.1 GCA_030591285.1 Thermoplasmatota archaeon | reverse complement strand
CGGTCGCCCAGTTATCATAATTATCGCGGAAATAATTGGAGACCTCTTCATCCATCTCCATTTTCATCTCATCCATCCGTTCCCTGTAAGTGTCCTCTTCGATCTCCGGTAGAACTTTTTCAAGCTCCTGGAACTTGGATTGGAACTTATCCATCCTATCATTGGAAAGGCTCAAAGTTCCCATCAGACCCATGAAGGTGTTGCTCTGACGGTCGAAGTCCTTCCTTCGAACATCCACTATCCTGTCCTTGATCTTGACCTCTACTGAATCTACCTTTTCCTCTATCTGAGGGCCGATCAGGTCATCCGAAAGGAACATCCTCTCGATCTCGGAGATCTCATCACTTAGCTCTTCAAGTTCAACATCCTCGTTCAGAAGCATTTCATAGTCATTGAGGAAGGAGCCGTACTTGTTCATGACATTGGAAAGCTGCTCCTCATCCTGTGACTGCCCCATTATCGATTCGGCAAGGGATAGATATTCCATAGCTTCCGAGATGTCCCTGTTCTCCAGTGCTGTTGCAATGGATCCTCTCAGGTCTCCGATCTTTTCCCTATCCTCTTCAGAGGTGACCTTTTCCAATCCCTCATCAAGAGCGGTCACTCTCTCCCTGACCTGCCCTTCGAAGTTGGTAAAGAGTGTATCCTTCACCTCTCCAAGAATAGATGAGGAATCCTCCATGAACTTCCTCGGGGAAAGTGTGGTCTGACCCTTCTTGAGCTTGTCCATCTTCTTCTTGCTATTTTTCATATCAAGGAGCTGTCCGTATTCTCCGATCAGTTCCTGTGTTTCCAGCAGATCGACACTGCCCTTTCTTCTGAAATACTCCTTTTCCGCCCTTGAGATGTTCTTGTTCAAACGATTGATGGTTGTCTGCGCTTCGGATATCTTGCCAGGTTCCTGCATGGATTGCAGCCTTTTGAGCTCTCTTTGCATTCCTTCAGGTTCTATACCGAACTTTTTGAACTCTTCCATGGTCACCATCAAGGTTTTTATCTCCTCGTTGATGGCCTTGAACCTATCCTTGGACACATCATCTCCCATTTCATGCTGGATAGTCGTATAGAGAAGGTTTGAATAGACAAGGGATTGATCAAAATCGTCCTTGTCCAATAATTTGATGATCTTCTTGAAATATTTCTTTGGCAGGGCCATTTTCGAACTGGGAGCTCTGAGGATCTCATAGGCATCCAATGCTTTATCAGTGACCGACCATGCTTCTGGAAGGGTGATCTCCGGGAATGTGGATAGGACAGAATCCAGGTCCGACCTGATATCTATCAGTTCTTTGAGAGATTCATGGTATTTGCCCTTCTTGATCTTTCTCTTGATAGATGACATTTTTTTATTGATAGGGCCAGCACCTATCTTTTTCTCCTTCATGAGGTCCAGACCCTTCTCTCCGAATGAGAGACTGTAAGCGGCCCTTCTTTCATACCAGTCATCAAGGAGGCTGAACATCTTCTTTTTCAGTTCTTCTTTGATATTGGGTGATTTTTCATCCCCCTTGGAGAGGGCTTTCTTCAGATCGTTGATCTCTTTTTTGAGACCGGAAACAGAGAGTCCGAGATTCTTGATAAGTTCTAACCTATCTTTCTCCTCAGAGACATCTGCTTCTTCACCCCCCTTTTTGGGTTTTTCCTTCCTTTTTCCTTTTTTTCCCTTGGAAGACCCCATCTGAAAACCACCCTGATTCCGAACCTATGGACCGATTGATCGCTTTTCTACAATCTGATTATCGGTCAAGTATAATCTGGTCCTATTTATTAAAATGCTCCTTCCATTATTATTAATAGAGAACATTAAAACTTACTTGTTCCGGCTGAAGAAAGAGAGAAAACCCTTCTTTTTCTTCTTAACTTCCTCTTCTTTTTCAGGTTCTGTCCCCGCCGTCCCCTGGATTGTTTCATTTTCAATTTCTGCTGCATCACCACTAGCCTCCTTTGTGGTGTTTGGATAAGGAGACTCCGATGGGACATGGATCTGTTTTTCCCCTTTCTTCTTTTTCATTTCAGGGGGAGGGATAGGCTCATCTGGGAGTTTATCGGATCCTATTTCTGAAGCCTCATCGACCTTCTCATCCTCCCAATCGATCACGGTCTTTTTCTCCGATCCCTCAGGCTTCTTTGGAGGGGGTGGGATATCTTTCATTGCAGATCTCTTCTCCAGCTCGAACTTCCTTCTTTTAAGTTTATTTTCAAGTTGCAGAACATTGGCGATCTTTGAGGTAAGTTCCGGGGAGGTCGGTATGGTCCCTTCTTCAAGTCTGGGGGGTGTGGTGTCTCTTTTTTCTTTCACTGCTGGAGGTTTCTGTTCTTTCTTCATTCCCAGCATCTGTTTGATGGTCATACCTGGATGGATCCTCTCTTTTGGGGGAGTAGGTTTTGGATCCGTTTTCAGAACCTCTTCATAGATCGGTTGTTCGGGAGCATCATTGATGCCTTCGAACTCCGGGATCGTTTCATCCTCTCGAATAAGGTCATCCTTCATTTTAAGGAGGTCCACCTGGATGGAATCATGTTCCTTGAGCCAGTTCTTCTGGCCGCCTGGTTTCTTCTCATTTTCCTCGATCATTTTGAACTTTCACCTTTGCTTATTCGAAGATCGGACCCAAAATGCATAATTTGCCCATTCGCAGGTCCATTGCATGAAGTTCCATGGAATGTTCACAGGCCCTCATCTTCTCCACCTGGAGGAATCTACTGAGCCTTCCCTGTCTTCTCTTCAATCCAAGGTAGATTATCCCATCTCCCAGGAATCCTTCATTCCCGAGAAGGTTCGATTCACCATCTTGGGCCCTTTCCATGATAATGAAACTGTAGAGATTGAGGTCCCGAAGTAACTGGAAGAAGTGATACATCTTCTTCCGCATGTTCTCCTCACCATCCATCAATGAATAGAGAGCACCAAGGGAATCAATGGCGAAACAGGTGAACTGTTCACCCTTTACCTTTTTAAAATGCTTCAGCATCTTCTCCAGAAATTTGAGATAATCCAGATCTTCTTTGTCGTCCCTTATATCTGTAAAATCTGTTATTTGCATATTCATGCAAAGCTCTATCCCGATACTCTCCATATTGGAAAGGTGGGAAGATACGGATTCTTCCAGTGTGGTATAGACACCAAACTCACCACTCTGGTTCAGATAGCTGGTCATCAATGAATAGATGAAGCTTGATTTCATGGATCCAGGAGGCCCCGTGACTAGCACAACCTTGGGTCTCTTGATATCGTTTTTAAAAACTTTATCAAGCCCGGTAACAGTATTTTGAAACATTCTCATCCACCCCTTGCAGATCGTTCCTACCTTTACACTTATGTTTTCGAATGCTGGTCTCTTGATTTAACGATTACGATGAGATTCTTACAAAATGACACTGTGATAGGCCTTTTCGACATGTTGAAATAAGGGGATTACGTACGCACCATGTGGGAAAATGGTATGCACTGTCCTAATGGGAACCCCGGGGGGTGACGAAGGCACAGGAAAGATCACCGATCGATTGGCTCAGGCCGTCGACGCAGTGGTCAGATATCAGGGTGGGACCAACGCGGGG
>JAUVBH010000260.1 GCA_030591285.1 Thermoplasmatota archaeon | reverse complement strand
TTCTAGACTTGATTGTTTGATAGGGGATATACCAACAATTCCCTCTACACCTTAGATCATTTAATCCCGCTTTCCACCTATTAATATTGCTCTTATCCTTATAGGGAACACCAATATCCAATCTATTCACTTTCACATTTCCATGTTTTGTGAAATGAAAAATAAACTCATGATTATCATTTAAAAATCTCATACTATTGATTGGTTTGTAATGTCCAACAGTAACGATCTCTTCATTTTCTTCAATGGAAATTGATTTAATCCAATGAATAACATTTTGCAATTTAAAATATTCAGATATTTTCATTGCTACCTGAAATGGAACAAATGGATCAGAAGGTTTTCCACCGATATTTAGAAAAACCGAGCCATTATCCTTCAATTTTTCTTTTACTGTCAGTAATACTTTTGAAAGCCATGTTAGGTATTCTTCCCTTGGAACATTATCTCGATATCTTGAATATGATGTTCCAATATTATATGGTGGGGACGTCACAACAATATCAATTGATTCATCTTCCAAATTGGATTTCATACCTTTGATACAGTCTCTATTGTAGAGAGTGACTTTATTGTAAACAAATTCCTTCCCCATTATTTTCCACCAAGTTGAACAGACTAAATGCTTCAATTGATAAAAAGTAGTCGATTATCCTTTTACATCAGCAATAGGTGTCATCCTGGCTATCTTTCTTGAAATACCGGACCCGTGGGCTACCTCGATAACATCATCGATATCCTTGTAGGCCTGTGGCGCTTCCTCAGAAACAACCTTGGGTGATGCAGCTTTGATAGTGATCCCCTTTTTAGCAAGCCCGCTTACCACATCTTCCGGTCTGAAGCTTCTTACAGCCTTGGAGCGTGAAAGCATCCTGCCAGCTCCGTGGCATGTTGATCCGAATGTTGAATCCATTGCTTTCTGTGTCCCGGCAAGAAGGTAGGAAGCGGTCCCCATGTCACCTGGGATCAGAACGGGCTGGCCGATCTCGCTGTATGTAATTGGGACATCCTTGTGGCCTGGACCGAAGGATCTTGTGGCACCCTTTCTGTGGACACAAACTTTCTTCCTCACTCCATCGACAACATGCTCCTCCACCTTCGCGATATTGTGAGCAATGTCATAGACCATATCTATCTTCATCTCCGATACGTCTTTACCAAGGACCGAATTGATGGATTCCCTGGTCCAGTGAGTGATGAGCTGTCTGTTTGCCCAGGCGTAGTTCGCAGCAGACCTCATGGCCCCAAGATAGGAATCCGCTTCCTTCGAGCCGAGGGGAGCGGCAACCAACTGTCTATCCGGTATCGTTATCCCGAATTTCTCACTGTGAAAATTCCCAGGTGATCCATGATAAAGTGATTCAAGGGATCTGACCTGATCATGACATACCTGATATCCGAACCCCCGGGAGCCTGTATGGATCATGATCATTATCTGCCCCTTCTCCCGGACCCCCATTATCTTTGCGGCTTCCGGATCGTAGATCTCATCCACTCTCTGGATCTCAAGAAAATGGTTGCCTGCACCCAGCGAACCTACCTGGGGCATGCCTCGTTTCTTTGACTTGTCGGAGACCTGATCGGGATCTGCACCTTCCATCCCACCATTCTCTTCCATGTGCTTGAGGTCCCTATCCTCTCCGAATCCTTCGGAGACCGCCCATTTGGCCCCGCTTGATAGGATCTCCTCCAATTGCCCCTGGTCAACCCTTATCCTTGCCTTTGAACCGATACCAGATGGAACGTTCTTGAAAAGTTCATCCGTTAGGGCAACGACCTTGGGACGGACCTCTTCTTCCGTGAGGGATGTTGAAAGAAGTCTGACACCACAATTGATATCGAAACCCACTCCACCAGGTGAGATAACTCCACCCTCATCATAGAGAGTTCCCGCTACCCCGCCGATGGGGAATCCATAACCCCAATGGACATCCGGCATCGCCATTGAAGGGCCTGCCAGTCCAGGTAGTGTTGCCACATTCACAACCTGTTCGCAAGCCTGGTCTTCAAGCAAGTGAGGGAGCATTTTCGGTGAAGTGAAGAGAATACCGTCTTTCTTCATATCGTCCCTGTAGGTCGCCGGGATGCGATATCGATAATCGTCCAATTTCTCCAAGGGGCCCTGCCACATAGGGTACACTTATGGACCGTTGTTCATAAATGTTGCTATTGAATCCATTGAAAGGAACCTTTATCAAATCTAAAGTGGTTCACATGAGAGAATGACAACCAGTAGGGAAGAGGATTATCTCGAAGCGATCCTCCATATCGTTCGGAAGAAAGGATACGCAAGGGTCGGCGATATCGCCAAGCATCTTGGGTGTTCCGCAGCTACGGTGACAGAGATGTTCGGCAGACTCGGAGGGCGAGGTTTGGTGAACTATGAAAAATACGGCGGAGTTACACTGACCAAAGAGGGAGAGAAGATAGGAAAGGAAGTTGACCGCCGACATAATCTGATCAAATCTTTCCTTCAGCTACTGGGGGTTTCCGAGGAGATAGCTGATGTAGATGCCTGTGAGGTAGAGCATTCTCTTCATCCAGAGACCCTGGAAAGATTGCAGAAGTTCCTCGATAGCGTCCATGAGGATCCGGATAGATACCCCTTCCTTAAGAAAAAATAAGGATCCAAAAACCCTCCACAGGTTTTTATTCAATTCCATCTATTCACTGTTCAATGGTGAAGATAGATGGAGGCTCCGTCCAACATACCAAGGGTCCAATCATCGGAAGGTCTCTCCATCAACCCGATATCTTGGCCGACCATCTTTTAAAAACTCCCTTGAAGGAGATCAAGTTCGATAAAGCTCCGACCAAACCTCATCCATCATTGTCAATTGAAAAGATCGTTGTTGATGGATTCGGACCTCACAATGGACCAAATGATCTGAAAATTGCCGATGGATTGACACTGTTGACCGGAGAGAACGGCACAGGAAAGACACATCTACTCCTTGCTGTGCACTGGTGCCTGTTCGGGGAGAGGGGGTCCCTTGATCCTTGGATGTCTGAGACCGACCCCCTTGGTAAGGACCTGGTCAACTGGAATAGGACAAAGGTTGGAAAGCGATCGATGTCTGTCAATGTTTCATTCCAATGGGAAGGGACAAGGTACAAAGCCAGCAGACGGATCGAAAGTGATGGAGAAGAATTCCTTCTGAAGGACCTTACGAACGGATCAAAGGTTGATAACGGTTCACCATCCGGCCTAACAC
>JAUVBH010000291.1 GCA_030591285.1 Thermoplasmatota archaeon | reverse complement strand
ATCAGTTTGAAATAACAATCAACCAGGGGCGGTGTTACTTTTTTCTCTATCTTGTGGTGAATGTGGACATTCTTCTCTTCATGGATGTAATCCGTCAACCTCTCCTTTCCCATGGCCAAGGTTCGGAAGTAGCTGGAGACCCTGAACATTTTGATTATGGCATCTCCCTCTTCTTCTTCTTCAGTTAGTTTCCTTATGGTTGCTGTCACCTCATCGATCAGCAGGTCGACAATGGCGTCCAGTAGTTCATTTTTCGATCTGAAATAGTGATAGAAGGTTCCCTTGGCGATGCCGATCTCTGTAATAATAAGCTCAACAGGTGTCTCGTCATATCCATGCTCAAGGAACAACCTCTCAGCTGTCTCCAGGATCTCTGCTTTTCTCTCGTCATATTCCTTTACGACTCGTGCCATGGATATCACCGACCGACCGTCGGTCAGTAGTAGCAATCATCCATCTTTAATGGTTTTGTGGGACTTCCCCAAGAGAGGTTAGTACAAAAAAAACCTTGTTCAAAGATATCTTGATCAATAGAATTTGGCCAGTTTGTCAGGGTGCATCCCGAGCTTGTAGAGGCCGATAATGAAAAGGTTCCTAAGGAGACCCCGAAAGGCTCCATATTCCTGGTATCTTCTCCCAGATGTGATGACCTTTTCCTTGAGGATCTTGATCTTGTATCTCCTCTTCTTCAACCTCTCCATGAGGTCAACATCCTCGAAGAGCCTGTATTCCATGTATCCTCCCAGTTCCTCAAAGATATTTTTTCTGATAAAAATGGCCTGGTCACCATAAGGGATCCTCATTATGGCTCCTCTGAGATCATGAAGAAATATCAAAGAGTTCAGGATAGGATTGAAATGATCGAACCTCAAGGTGAAAGCACCTGCTGAAATTCTTCTATCGGAGAGGGTTTCCCCGACCAAGTCGAAAGCATTTGGGGGAAGGGAGGTGTCAGCATGTAGGAATAGAAGGGTATCTCCTTTCGATGAAGATGCCCCAGCATTCATCTGTGCCCCTCTTCCTTTTTTCGAGGCTATTTTCTTCACTTTTCCATCTCTGATAGCCTTCAGTGTATCTCTTTCTGGGGCCCCATCCACCACAATGATCTCGATCTTTTCCCCCCTGTAAACATCTCTCAGATGGAGAATTTGATCAGTAATGATATCATATTCATGGTAGACCGGAATGATGATCGAGGTGAAACCCTGTCTCATCATGGAAATTCAAACCTCCTCAGGAACTCCATAGTTCTTTTCGGACCTGTGTCCTCGGGATTTCTTGCGATCAGGTCCTTCAGATCTTGGAGATCGTCCACATCCTGCCATTTCTCGATCTCGACGAAATCCACTCCAAGTTGATCCAATCTCCTTTCCATTTCCTGTGTTACCTCTCCATGGCTCCATTTCATGTTCAGGAAAGGTTCCTTTTGAAATCCTTTCCTGGTGAATCCGATAAGGTAGTATCCTCCATCTGGAGATGGACCGATAACACAATCCGCATTTGACGATCGATCGAATGCTGAAGATATATGGTCTCCTGGGATATCCGGAGAATCGCTGATCATTACACAGACCTTTTGATATCCAAGGTTGAAACCCTCCTGCAGAAGTAAGGATTGTTTTTCTCCCAGCTCTTTTCCGAACTGTGGGATCAATTCAAGATCATCTCCCAGCCAGGACCTGATACATTCTCGGTCATCAGGTGGATAGAATCCGATCTTAACGTCGAGATCCAGATCTCTTATTGTATCAAGGATATCCAATCCCGATCTTTTGTAGATCTCTACTGCGTTTTCCTCCCCAATCGAGATCGATAACCGCCTTTTCACCTCTCCCTCTCTGGGACATTTGACCATGAGGATCAGGCAGTTATCAAGCATTATCTCACCTGGATCAATCCAGAAGGGCTCCTCCGCATGATGATCCGGATCCAGCAGTACAGCCAAAACAGTGTTCACCAGTTACGATCTCTCTTGTCTTGAAAGAACCAGGGTTGATCGTTCTGATATTGTCTGCAAGATCGGGTCCCGTTCCAATTCCCATAGCCTGGTTGAAATCACAATCATAAAGTGCTCCATCCCATCCAATGTTGATCTGGGACAGGCACATTAAATTGGATAGGGTTTCGGGGTTGAAAGAGCCTATCAGAAGATCCATGTATTCGTCCTTCTGACCATTTTTTATCAAATCTTCCAGGAAACGTCCCATGGGCATATTCGTGATGGTGAAAAGCTCTGTGAACTTGATCCCGAAGTCCTTTTCAAGTGTTTCAATATATTCCTCCTTGAGAGCTGCTTGAGGCGGGGGTAGAAAAGCACTCATTGGATTGAAAACAAGGTCCAATTTCAGATCTGGGTCTATTCCATAACCCAGTGAGTTGAGATCTTTTAAAGCCTCGATACTCTTTTCAAACACCCCATCACCACGGACGCAGTCCACCTCGTCCTTCTCATAACATGGAAGGGAAGTGATGAGCTCTATGCCATTGTCCTTGTAGAACTGGGGAAGATGTTTGTAGGATCCCTCAAGTAGAACGGTTAGATTTGACCTCAGCATGATGTGATGTCCATTCTTCTTAAGCTCCCGTATGAACTCCCTTATATGCGGGTTCATTTCCGTTGAAGTGATGAACGGTATGGTCTCTTTTTTCCTTTCAATGATAAATGCAGCTGGCAGATCATACTCAGTTGTAGAATATGCCTTGATAAATTCATCCCTATGAAGAAATTCCACT
>JAUVBH010000228.1 GCA_030591285.1 Thermoplasmatota archaeon | reverse complement strand
GAAGATCATGTTGAACTATCATCTTGACACTGGCTCTTGGAAGACAGGATACGATTTTGGAGGATCTCTCTCCAATGGATGAAGATCTTGAAATGATCGGAGGATCATCGGACCACATGGTTTTGCATGACAGTGAATATCGATCCAGATTGGGGGTATTATTAGGTTCATACCATCCTACGGTGCACTAGTTGCTGCTTATACCAATTATGTTGAAAAGGTCTACATTTAGATCAGAAGAGGAATATCATCGCTACCCCTGCAATTGCGACGATCGTACCGATAACAGATTTCCAGGTCGGTCCCTCTTTGAAGACCAGAAAAGAGATAGGTATCATTATCAATGGTGCCAGGGACATCATTGTTGAAGCAATACCAATTGGTGAAAATTCTATCGCAATATAGGAAGCCCATACTCCCAAAAATGGTCCAACACTGGTTCCGATAATCGTGAACGTCATAAACTTCGCATCACTCATTGCTTTCATGGTGGCTTTCATCCTGTACCTATGCATTGAAACCAACCAGATAGCCCCTGTACCCCAAAGTATTCTGATATAGGTTGCAGAGAGAGCTACATTCCCCCCACCCATATGGACCATGGCATCCTTTGCTATCAATAACTGGATAGCTTGTCCCAGCACACCTCCAATGCCGAGAAGTATACCAAAGACAGTAACATTGAATCCTCCCTTCTTTTTCTTTCTTTTTTCCAGTACAACATAAGAGACACCTGCAACTGTGATCATAATTGCAATGATCTTGATAAAATCTATAGTCTCCTGAAATATGATCCATGCAACAGAAGTAGTGACCAGAGGAACCATTGCCATAAGTAGCATTGAGAGTCTTGGTCCGATCGTGACATGGGCCCACATCAAAAGACCATCACCCAATGCAAGTCCGATCACTCCCGAAAGACCCAGCATCAACCAGACGTATAACGACCCTCCTGGAAACAGGGTACCAACAAGTAGCAGGTGACTTATCCCAAGCATTACCGTGGCACCAAGTAATCTGATGCTGTTTACCGCCTGGTGATTCTGCCTTCTCCCTGCCAGGGTGAAAAGTGTTGAGGAAAGGGCCCAGAAAAGGGCTGCTACTAATCCAGCACTTTCTCCCAGGAATGCGGTCATCTCATCGTTGAATGATCTTTAATTATAAAATTTGATAGTAAATGAAATCATTTCAATCCCAGAATCTTCTGGTCCTGGCAAATTTCACTTCATCAGCAAAGATCCTTCTGATGAGTTCTTCATCATCATCATACAGGACCTCAAGGATCCTTCCAGCGGTTTTTGGACCAACACCACGGGCAGCCATGCAAAGCACGGCCCTGTAACCGTAGGTCGAAAATAGCTGGGCAGCCATCACAGCAGCTTTGAACCTCTTCTTCTCCTCTTCTCCCAGTTTCTTCTTCTTCAAACCCTTATCCACTGCCATCTTGGTTTTGATGTCTCCTGTGGGAAGTGGTGCTAGCATCGTGGATCCGCATTTATGGCATCCTACTATTTCCTTTGCTCTCTCGGCGGTAGCTCGAAGTGATGCGCCACAGTTCATGCATGTCAATCGAACAGCTGCGGAGATCAACCTCTCCTTCACCGATTCAATGACCTCTCTACCTGCTCCTTCGGAAGACATGAACTCGCTGCGAACCTTGGACCCTGACATAGAGAGAGGTGATATCCTCTGGGTCTTGATATCGATCTTTCCGGAATTCATATCCCTTATCAATCTGACAGCATGTCGAACATCCAATCTCTCATGCATTATCTTCTCGGTGGCTTCCTTCATAATGATGGAATCTCTCCATCTGGCCATCAATCTCTTCAATGGGAATTTGGCTGGGTCCACCTTTGCTCCCAAGACACCGAACTTCTTGGCAACATGGAGCATCTGCCATCTAAGAAGAGGAGAGTTACGAAGTAGGACCGGGACCATATTTTCCATATCGGAGGTAGGAACATTTCTCAGGGCCCATTCCAGGTCTGTTGATTTTATTCTTAGATCTCCCATTAGCAGGATCCGGTATGGGTCATAATCGACAATGACGGTTCCTCCGTGTCTTGCCATCAGCAGGGATGCTACAATTCGTCCAATGGTCTCATTCGCTCTCGTTCCACCGCATAATCCGATGATCACTCCTTCGATCCCGATCTCTATCGTTGCTGTATCAACATCCGGTGTTTCGAACTCCTCCTCCACCATTTCCCTGATCTGTTCGATGACCATATTCTTTGCATCGGCAGTAAGCGGCAACCTATCCAGAGCCTTTGCTTTTTTTGTCTCCTTCTTCAACCAACGGACGATCTCCTTTCTTACCACCCCCACCTCTCTTGCAACTTCCCATGGGACAGGAATGTCAGAACCAGACCAGGCTGGGACGGGTCCGAGTTCGGTGATAGGCTCTACAGTGATCTCCTCATCACCAATGTCCACAACTCTCCATGGCTGCCCTCTCACTATGAACTTCGAGTATGGTTCAAGATTTGACAGAACGAAATCCATGCCAAGGGATCCGATGATCATCCTTGTCGACAGGTCCCTGATCAACATCACTCTCTCGTCGGGGATCATCGAGATGTTCTCATAGAAGTACTCCCTGGACTTTCTCCCACCATGAATGATCTTTTCATCCGCGTCATAGAAAAGAACTCTGGAATCATTGAGGAACTTGACAACGGTTTCCACTTGTTCGGCTTCGATACCGGAGAATGTGTAGGTTCGACAAGCTGTCTCGGTAAGCTCTTCCAGAGAAAAATCCTTATCAGCTACTGCCATGGATAATACTTGGTTTGCAAGGACAGACATTATTCCTTTTCTGGCCCAGACCTTTTCCAGCTTCCTCTTATCTGCAAGATGGGCAATTACTCCCGCTTCCACAACATCATCGGTCTCAGTTGCAAGGATCACACAACGTGAAAGGTCACCAACCCTGTGGCCGGCTCTCCCAGCTCTCTGGATGAGTCTTGATACCTCTTTGGGTGATTTGAATTGAATGACAAGGTCCACGAGACCAATGTCCATACCAAGCTCCATTGAAGAAGTGCAGACCAGACCTTTGATCTCTCCACCCTTGAACTTGTGTTCCATATCCTCTCTGGCCTCTTTCGATAGTGAGCCATGATGTATGCCAATCGGGATCTCATCATCAAACGCTTTTAATCTGGTCGTCAGGGCCTCTGCAATATCCCTTGAATTAACGAATATCAGTGTCGATGTAACTTCCTTTATAAGTTCACTTATCCTTCTGACGACCGAGGCTACCTTGCCCGTACATCCCAGTTTCTTTCCAAGGTCCTTGTCATCATCGGTTACCATTGGCGATTCTACAAGAAAAGAGTAGTCCTTGGACCACTGGCCCTTGATCACATGGACCGCTCTTTCAGGGCCCCCCAGGAAGGATGCAACTTCCTTGGCATTTGAAACAGTAGCAGACAATCCGATCCTCTGTACCTTTACACCGGAGATCCTGTCAAGTCTGGATAGAGCGAAATCCAGCTGGGCACCCCTCTCATCTCCGTACAGTTCATGGATCTCATCTATTATGACCGCCTTCACGGTCTCCAATCCCTTCCTCAGTCTTGAGCCTGTGAACATGATCTGGAGTGTTTCTGGGGTAGTGACCAGGACATGTGGAGGTTTCTTTGACATCTTGGTACGTTCAGCCTGGGTGGTGTCGGAGTGTCTTACGCCTATGGTCAATCCAAGGTCATCGGTCCATATCTTGATCCTTTCCCAAATATCCCTGTTAAGGGCTCTCAATGG
>JAUVBH010000099.1 GCA_030591285.1 Thermoplasmatota archaeon | reverse complement strand
CACCGCTCCAGGTCCGCCTTCCGCATAGGTGTCATCAATGATCCCGTCATAAGCTCTCCACACGTGCCATCCTCTATCATAGAACATGTTCCATCCATGCATCCAGTCAAAATTGATCACCGTTACAGTTGGGATCAACGCTGTTTTGGCAACAGCTGTCAGAAGGTAGGAGTTCTCTCCGCACATTCCGATGTGTTCCCCATAGGCGAGGACAGGCTGACTGGAGCGATGATCGGGCATTCCGAATACCATTGATCCAAGCTCCCAGTTTGTAACAGCACCTATGGCGCCATTGTTCTCGGCCTGGTTCCTCGTTCCATTCCAAAGAGTTGTCTGGTTCAGGAGCATGTCCCGTAAAATTGGGTATCCATCATCGGCCTCGTAGTAAAGGAAATTCCGCCAGAACCATCCATCATCTGGATAGGTGTACTGTTTCGAGGTCCTGTTCACGTAATTTGGATTCTCCAAACTGTTCCTTGGCATGACCAGGTTCTCATAGTAGATATCATCTGGAAGGGTAACGTTTCCACCTGGAACTTTGTAAGTGATCGTTGTTCTGAGACCGGATGATGTGTTCACATCGGTCAAGGAGGCATAGGGAACCTCCTCTGCGACCTTGTAGATCATCTCCACATTCTCAACGATGAGCTCGGGCCAGACCCACATAGAGTAAGTGATCTGACTGGGTAGATGAGCTATGGTAAAAGCTATCTCATCTCTGTATCTCCAGTCAATAGTATCATTCAGAAGAAGTTCAGCCCATTTCTGACCCGGGTGGGACCAGAACTCTGAAAACCTCCAGCTGAGTGTGTCATTCAACCATTGAGGGGCAGCGTCTATAGCAGCCTTAACAGTTGAATTGTGATCGAAATAGGGATCATATCCCGAAGATGCAGTGAATGTTCCATTTTGATCGTTGAAGTTGATATCTATCTCCGAGGTATCATTGAGAAATGATGATACTGTGATGTTCCCGAGATCACTCCATTCAATGGATCCCCTGGAAGGCGATGGCCCAGCCAATGCGTCCGTAACAAATCCATCATCAAAAATGGATCCCGGATCCTCTGCGAGGATCAAACTGGAAGCAACCAAAAGCAAGCTAATTAAGAGTGGGGCGTATCCTTCTCTCATCCTCGGCCTCCCGAGCCTATCACCGCTGATTATTGATGGTTTCTTTATATAATCCCTTGGTGGGAGTTTTCGCCCTTTTAAAGGTTTTCGTTTTCAAACAATGGCTTCAACCTTGACCGATCTCTTCTTTTTGTATATGATGAAACCTATGAACCCTATTGCAAGGAGAACAATAGCGAACGGAATGACAATATATGGAGTCGTGAATATCGATCGTGCAGATGCTCTCGATTCCAATACAACCGTATGTTGATCCTGGTCTTTCCTGCCTCCATTCATACCTTTGCCCGAGACCTCAACCTTGTGTACCTTGGGAGATCCAGTAGACTGCCTTACCTTCATCATAATGACCTTTGCCTGTTTTTCTGGAACCATGACCTCATCTGTTAACAGATAAGCTTCCAATCCTTCAGGGACATGTGTGATCTCCAACTCGATGTTATCATTTAAATTTCCATCATTTTCGACCCTTATGGGGACCTCCACCCATTTCCCAACCGGGAATGTGTTGTTCTTCGTGTTTGATTCAAGTAGAGGTCTGCTATAGCCATTTATGGTAATGATGCCGGTAACTGGAGGGATCGTTCCACCCCCTGCCCCAGGAGTGTAGCTCCATCTTCCAGATACAGTGATTTGCCCCTGGGTTCTTTGAGAAGTTTCAATGGGGACCTGAATAGTCAGAGAGAATTGTTCCTCCTCATGGGTTCGATCGAAAGTAAATGCAGGAGGGACTGAGGTGGGCCACCCACCTGCATCTGCCTGCAACTGGACCACACAGTATTGTCCTGGGGGAGTTGTTGGAGGAAGTTCACAATAGATCGTGCCAGTGAATCTAAGAACACCGTCGTCACCCGGTTCGACATCAACGGATTGTTCAGGTTGGTCCAGTTCAATTGTAATATTTGGATCTCCTGCCATTGGTTTTTGTGGAGCCTCTCCATTGATAATTGGTAATAGCGATATCAGGATCACTGCCAAACAAAGCATAAGGAAAGGCTTCCTCATTCTCCCGTCTCCAAAATGGAATGGGTCTGAATTGTTAATATTACTTCCTGGGAATATTCATTGTGCGCCGGGGTCTACTACCTCTCAGGGGTTCCTCTACAAATTCTTCGACCTTCTCTTCTTTCTTGGACCTTTCCCAGAAGAAAAGACCTATCGCGACGCTGACAATGATCCCGACGATCAGTATCAATCTTATGAAATTACGCTCATAAAAGAAGGTTCCAAAGGTGGGTTCCGTAAAAAATAGTATAGGAAGATCCCACTTTTTACTTTCAGGGTCCTCATTCACCTTTGCGTACACATGGATGGTGTTTCCTCTTGACCGACTTGGCTCCTGTCTCGCTCTGAAGGTCACCACCTTGGTCTCACCCTTCTTCAGGGAGAAATTTTCTTGTTCCATCTCGATGAAAAGGTGTGAGCTGTCCTTCTCAATGTGCAGAGTGATATTCACATCCATGTTCGCCCTGTTGGTGATATTGAAAGTGAACTCTGTCCAATCTCCCACATCAGCATATTTCACAGGGTTGTTGGATCCAATGAACACATCATAAAATGGAAGAACGGTGATCTTTGCAAGTATTACCTTCTCGATCGATCCCCACTCTGTGGAGTTAAAATAGGTCCAGCTCCCCCAGATCTCCAGATCAACGACTTTCCCAGCAGTGGAGTTTGATGGTGCTGTTATCGTGATGAGGAATGATCGCTCCCCAATGTTCCTTGTGAAAGCAATTTCCTCGATCTCTGAAACATCCCACCACCAGGCCCTTGCCCTGAGGTCCAAAACCACACTTGTCTCCTCTGGCAATCCTGAAGGAAGGTAAACGATAGCCGTGATCGTGAATTCTATCTCTCCGCTGCTATCTGGAGATGTATCAATGTCTTCTGTCGTTCTATCGATCGTGATGGATATCTCAGGTTCACCAGTTTCTGACCTGGTCTGCGAAACATCTGCAGATACGATCTGCGAAAATAGAATAGACCCTAATATAATAGAAGCAAGGAGAATGGAAGATAACCTGGAAGAGATCATCTGGGTCCCACGATCCACTTGAACGAAGCTCACATAATTAAACTTCTTGGAACATCAATTTCACATCAATTCCCCTCGAATTGAGATCATCTCCTTGATGAAGGGGACATCCTTTCCAGAGAGCCTGATCGCTTCTTCAGCAACCCTGATCATTCCTCCGCAACATGGAACTTCCATGGTTGCAACAGTTACAGATTTGATCTTATTTTGTTTGATTATCTCCGATAGTTTCTCGATATATGCTCCAGTGTCATCGAGTTTTGGGCAACCCATGGCAATGGTCTTACCGTGAATGAGCTGGGAGTGGAGATTTGGATTTGCTGCTGCAACACAGTCAGCAAGAATTAGTAGATGAGAATTCTCGAAGAAAGGTGCTTTTGGGTGGAGCAGATGGATCTGGACAGGCCATTGTCTTAGAGCAGATGAATTATCCCCTGCAGGAGCATCGGCCACTTCCTTTGTTGGCTCCGTCACCTGCATTGTTGTTCCCGGGCATCCACAATCTACATTCTCATTATCTTCAAGAGATGGGACCGGAATTTTCTTTTCCAAAAGGACTTCGATCGCCGGGTTGAAGTATTTTGTCTGGCCATGGTCATTTAGGTGTTTTAGGTGTGCCTTTATCACGTTTGGACCGGCCTTGATAATATTTTCCATTGTCAATCTTTCACTGTACTCTTCGGCTTCCCTTTCAATGGTTTCTATAGCTCCCTCTGGGCAAGTTCCAATACAGGCTCCAAGTCCATCACAGAAAATATCGCTGATGAGATGGGCCTTGCCATCTATGATCTGAAGGGCCCCTTCGGGACAATCTGGAATACAGAGACCGCAGCCGGTGCACTTGTCCAGATCTATGTTGATTATCTGCCTTTTTGCCATCTTGACCACCATGGTATCTTTTTGATACTATGGTGCATACACTATCGAGTATATATACTGGAAAGTTTCCAATTGGATACCATTCTCAAATAGTGCACTCATTGCAATCAAGATGCTGGCAGACCTTGTTGTCTACTTTCCATTTCAGAGCCCAGTATTTGAACTCCTTGATGACCTCCATAAGTTCAAGTCCGGATTCGGTCAGATCGTAATCTGCCCTGATCGGTACGGACGATGCATCCACTTTTTTGGTGATAAGACCAGAAGATTCCAATTCTTTCAGGCGTTGGGAGAGCACCTTTGGAGTGATGTCACAGAGACCGGTCTTTATCTGGGTGAATCTCTTTGGACCCCCTCCAGCTTTGTGTATCTCTAGGAGGATGACCATTGACCAGCGTTTGGCAACAAGATCGATGGTCTTGTAGACAGTGCAGTCAGAGTGCATGGTTTCCAGTTAGATACTCACTAGTTCATATACCTTTGTTTCTTATCCCTACTTGGTATCATAAATATACCATGGAGGAAACATCATGTTCTGTAATCAGTGCCAGGAGACCGTTGTGTCCAAACAAAATAAAGGCTGCACCATGACAGGGGTATGTGGAAAAAAGGGGGATGTAGCAGACCTTCAGGACCTGATGGTACATGCCATTAGAGGTGTATCATACTTCCAGGTCATTAAAAGGAATAGGAAAGATATAGACAAAGATGCCAATGAGATCATGATGGAAGCCCTCTTTGCATCTATCACCAATGCCAACTTCGATAAAACAAGGATATTGGGATTTATTGATAGGGCCCTTGAGATCAGAGACCGGTTGAGAAGTGAACTGGAAACGGATGGTTTGAAATTCAAAGATCTTCCAGACCATGCCTCATGGACCTATGAAACTGAGAAAGAAGCATTGATCAAGGCACACTATGTTGGTCATCTATCGATCAAGAACGAGGATATCAGGTCCTTGTCCACGTTGCTGCTTTTCGGACTGAAAGGGATAGCAGCCTATACGGACCATGCATACACTCTGGATATGCAAGATGATTCCATTTTCGAGTTCATGAACAGGGCACTTCTTGCATACCGGGACCCGGATGCGAACATGGAATCACTGCTGGGACTTGTGCTGCAATGCGGTGAATACGGGGTCAAGTCCATGGCCCTCCTTGATGAAGCCAACACGTCAAAGTATGGAGTTCCAACCCCACACAAGGTGAACATCGGTGTCAAGAAGAATCCTGGCATTCTGATCTCGGGTCATGATCTGCTGGACCTCGAGGAACTCCTTGAACAAACAAAAGGAACAGGGGTGGACGTTTACACACATGGTGAGATGCTTCCAGCGAACTACTATCCGTTCTTCGAAAAGTATGACAATCTTGTTGGCAACTACGGAGGCTCATGGTGGCAGCAGATCAAGGATTTCGATACGTTCAACGGACCAGCCTTGCTCACCACTAACTGTCTCGTACCTCCTCTGCCTTCCTACAAGGACCGAGTTTACACAACCAATACTGTAGGTTTCGAAGGTGTCACCCACATCCCTGACAGGGAAATGGGAAAGGCCAAGGATTTCTCTGAGATCATAGAGCTTGCTAAGAAATGCGATCCTCCTACAGAAATAGAGACCGGGGAGATCGTTGGTGGGTTCAACTACAGAACTCTTCTTGAGGTCAAAGATAAGATCCTGAAAGCGGTTCAGGCTGGTAAGATCAAGAAATTCGTCGTGATGGCAGGATGCGATGGGCGACACAAGTCCAGGGAATATTATACTGAATTTGCAAAGGCACTCCCCAAGGAAGCTGTCATACTCACTGCAGGGTGTGCAAAGTACCGGTATAATAAGATCATCACTGATGATATCGATGGTATTCCCCGTGTGATCGATGCTGGTCAGTGCAACGACTCCTACAGTCTTGCCGTCTTCGCGATCAAACTCGCTGAAGAGCTTGGAGTTGGTGTGAATGATCTGCCGATCGAATACAACATTGCATGGTATGAACAGAAAGCAGTTCTTGTTCTTCTGGCACTACTGCATCTTGGAGTGAAGAACATACATCTGGGTCCGACCCTTCCGGCTTTTGTAACCCCGAATGTTCTCAACGTGCTGATAGATAATTTCCAGATCAGAGCAAACTCAACTGTGGATGAGGACATTGAAAGGATGATGGCCTGAATTGATCTTCGTGAATTGGTCCATTGTTTCAATCTGAAGCAATGGACCTTCTTTTTTTCATCACTTT
>JAUVBH010000271.1 GCA_030591285.1 Thermoplasmatota archaeon | reverse complement strand
CTGTTATCGCAGTTCTCCATGACCTTGACCTGGCTGCAAGATATTGTGACAGGATCATTCTATTGAAGGACGGGAAGGTACATTCAAATGGGATGACAGGACAAGTGCTGGATCCGAAAACTATCAAAGAGGTCTTCGAAGTCACTGTTCTGATAGAAGAACGGGATAGAATGAGAGTGGAGATACTTGACTAGATCATCCCTGATCTCTCTCACCACAATATGGGCAGGTAATAGGACCAACGGGATCAGGTACAAATTCCCCTTGGCATTCTGGACATTGCAGCAGGGACCCACCAGAGGACATATGAGGATATGGTAAGGGGACACTTCGTTTCCTTATCACCGAAATGGAGGTCTTTTGGTAAAGGACAAGGGCTCCTATCGTCATTCCAATCGTAATGAATATCAAAGAGACCCAGGCAAAGGTCACATGGGCTGAAATATCGATCCCCTTGAATTTGGCGATACCCGATTCTGCTGAGAAATAAAGGGAACCATCCGATGATAGGGCCAGCCTGAAGTTTTCTTCCCAACCCCCCTCCGGAATATCCAAATAATCTGTATTGAGCAGTCTGTTCCCTTTGTTATCAAATTTAATGACATCATAGTCGTCAGTTCCGAAGATATATCCATCTGAA
The DNA here is from genome assembly GCA_030591285.1 of Thermoplasmatota archaeon. Lineage (GTDB taxonomy): Archaea > Thermoplasmatota > Penumbrarchaeia > Penumbrarchaeales > Penumbrarchaeaceae > JAFGLL01. The sequence goes on along the minus strand of JAUVBH010000271.1, from coordinate 2,453 downwards.
GAACATAACGGATTGGAATATCCTGTCGACTGGATGTCCTTCTCCCACACCATTGATCCATCGAGGTTCAATTTATAGATGTAATAATCATCATCGAAGAACACCAATCCATTATCGGATGTCAGAGCGATGGTCGATTCCATGTAACCGTGATTTGGTCCGTTTACCCATTTCCGGTTCCCCTCAAGGTCATAACATACGACCGAACCGGTGACAATAAAGAGTCTATTATCAAAATACAAGATGGGGTGGTCGGTCCCTATCTCAGGATCTGACCAAACGATCTCACCCTCGGGTGAAAGGAAGAACAGATCATATCCATTGACAGCGATGAAACCGCCCGGTGTTATTGTAGGCAGGTTAATAGAGGTACCTAATTTTGATAGGTGGAACTCCCACATGTCGATCAGCCCAGGTGTATACTTCGTAAGATTGTAGTTCTCGATGGTTCTCTCATAACCCCAGTAACCGCCACTATATTCAGTATGGGTCGTTTTGATGATGAGATAGATATTGCCCTCTTCGTCCAAGACAGGGTCCAGATGAGGAATGCCTTCAATACTCCTGATGAGGAGCTGTTCCCCGTATGGGGAATACCTGACTATGAAGCTACCTGCATCCCTTTCCTCATAAGCGATTATCAAGTTTCCATCATTTTCAATTACGGGTCCAACAATCTTCTCACTGTCGAAAAGTTTGGCCCAAATCACCTCACCATCACTGTTCAAGCAGTGCAGACCGGCTGGATCACTCCCCTGGTTCTGGGTAGAGACATATACCAAACCATCGACACCTATGACCGGTGTTGAAACAGCCCTTGCATCCAGACCAACTTCCCATTCTTTACCACCCATAGTGTTCTTTGCGTTGTAAGGGGATCTTAATGTATGATGCTGACCTCCGGTCGGAGAGGACCATTGTACGTTGTTAGAACCACCATTCACCTCGATATTGTGGCTCAATGTGGTCAATAAGAAGGTGAGTATGATAATGATGCTCAAGACCCTGCAATGGGTCAAATATCTGGCGTTGTGATCTCTCTTTCTTCCCACGGTACCAAATCACGTTTATAATTATTATTCATTACTGTATATCTAAGCGAAGAGGGAGAGACTTAGATGGAAATAGCTAAAGAGAAAGTTCCGGGAAAACTGGTTGCGGCCGGGGTTCTCATGATCATCTATTCTGCTATCCTTCTTGTCATCATCCTGTTGTTATTATTGACCCCTTTTGTTGTATCATGGGTAATCGATGTCCCTGTTGGAAGCATGTCCGATATGCTTGTGGGATGGATGAACTCCACAGGTGGTTCTGCGGATCCAGGACCAATCGCAATATCGATCATGACCGTTGTTGCATATCTAATTCTGGTGCTCCTAATATTCTATCTCTCCTTGATGATGGCGTACGGAATAGGATTCGTCAGAGGGCGATTGACAAGGAGACCTCCCTACTATCTGGCAGTGATCACCCTCGTCACGGTGATCATCCCCCCATGGGGTGCGGTAATCATCGCTTTCAAGGTCACAACCGGGATACTGATGCTGGTCGCTTTGAGGGATGATCGTGTTCGGATGCTCTACGAGAGGGCAAAGGACCCCTATTGGGAGCTAAAGATACCCCCCGTAGTCCCGAATCCAGTGATACCACCCAATATGACCCCAGAGAGAGAAGTGGTAAGTGCTGTTATAATCGAATGAAGTATTTTCACCTCCCCCTACCGGAGCCTATTATAAGAACCAAGACTCAGGTTGAAATCCCCCTAGAGGCTCGATGATGTCCAACTTCTGTGAGACATGCGGTTCACTTCTTGTCTGGGATTTCTCCGACGGTTCAAAACGCCGTAGGTGCCCCCGGTGCAAGAAAGATGTCGAAGTTGAAGGAAGTACCAAGGACCTTGGCAAACCTTATTACCGCAGAGAGGGCGGGCAGACCTCGAGCACCCAGGACCCGAACAAATATCGGATCAAGAAAGGTGTATCTTCACGTTCTTCCAACTATGCTTCAACATCGATCTACAAAGGTGCCTCCAGGTCCTTTGAGAGACCCACACTGAAAGAAATTGTTGGAAAAGGAACCAAGAAGGATATCGTGAAAGGGGATCCCGCTCCCTCTGTGTTTCCATTTGATACCATCAGGATGGGGCAAAAGGAGTTCATGGAGGATACTGCCAGAACCGTGAAGGAAGAGGGGTTCCTGCTGGCAAATGTTCCCACAGGGATAGGAAAGACCGCTGCCGCCATTTCACCTGCTGTGGAATATGCACTGAAGGACCATAAAATGGTCCTGTTCATGACATCAAAACAGTCACAGCACAAGATAGCTGTGGAAACACTGAAAGGCCTAAGAGAACGGACCGGGAAGAAGATCAAGGTCGCTGATGTGGTTTCAAAGCAATCCATGTGCCCCAGGGACCTGTCAAAATTACCCCACGCTTCATTCAGCTTCCTTTG
>JAUVBH010000066.1 GCA_030591285.1 Thermoplasmatota archaeon | reverse complement strand
CGTTTCCTCCCTGCAACCTTCAAGCTGCCGGGAGGTTAATTTAAGGTTCACGGTGCATGTGATCATGTTTTGACAATAAACATCATGAGTTGTCAATATTCAATTATTTCACTATTATTCCATTAATAATTAACATAGAGCTCTAAATGTGCCATCCATGTAAATGGAGCTTGGAAGTTGATTCCTTTATAAAAGAACGTTACATGTGTACGGTTGTCAATATCTCAAAAGTGCTCCGATCCCTCCGATGGATCTCAGGAAGTCCGAATCCTCCACGAAGTCCACTTCTGCACCTGTCCTTTGTGCAAGCTCATAGAGCTCTTCCACCACATCCACTCCTGATGTAGGACCACCGCAAAAAGGGCATTCATCCGGAGGTGCCACCCTCTCCCTTATGTTCTGACATCTTTCACAGATCCACCCCGGGATGGAGGCATTCCTTGTCAACAGCAGTATGTTTACCCTGCCCTCGTTCAAGGCAGCTTTTACCTTATTGGCACCGTATGCAGCATTGCGGCCTTTCATTATGTAGTCCCTTAATGTCTCAACATTGGCCCGCTCTTTCTCCCTTTCATCCTGTTGGGCAGCTTTTTCACCCACTTCCAGAAGGTCACCAAGGGGTGTATCCATGGAAATATCTTCAACTCCAATGATCTTCTTCTGAAGGTCCTGGGGCAATCCTTCATATAGGACCTTCTTCACCTCACCAGGACCGGCAAGGACGATACCCCGCAGGTTTGCAAGATCTTCAAGCTCCTGAATATCCTCTACAACCTCCGAAACGAAGGATTGAATTGCTCCTCTTCGAAGTCTGTTGAACCTCATCTGACTCATGCCGCCTTTTTTGTGTTTGTTCATGAGATCTATTGAATCGGAATCCTCTACCTTCATAACGTTGGACCTAACTGAGAAGAGTTTTGCTTGTTGAGAGTCCATCAACAGAATTGCATAATCCTCGTAGTCATCCCTGAGCTTGGCAAGTGGAAGGAGGAAGGGTGAAGTGTCCAGGATCAATTTCCTATCCGGCTTAACACCAATACGATAAATGTGGAGGAAACCCAGTGGTTCAGAGGCGTAGATGATCCTTCCTTTCTCTCCCCGAATCGGTTGATAGGCCATTTGCTCCCTGACCATTTCGTAGGTCTTTTCGAACTTATCCTGAAGATCCTTCTTGACAGCTTTTCTGAGAGCCCTCAATCTGCTGTTCACATATGTCTCGTTCATGGAGTCGTCATCTCTGGATGCTGTTGGAAGGTATACAGAAAGATAGACATCTCTCTCCTCATAGATCTCCGACAGCTGCCTGACATCTATTTCTGATACGGGAACAAGTTCCCTTGGCATAACCTTCTTGAAATCTTCTGAGGGTTCCATGAGGGTGTAAAAAGGGTCTGCTTGAATAATCTTTCGAATATGGTCAGTCTTCCCGTCTGTACCACAAGAATACTCCGCCCATAACGACCAGCATAACAACAAGGATCAATACATAGAGCCAGGTCAGATCATTCCCGCTGGATGCTGCATTATCGTCATCATCTCCAACTCCAATGGGGACCCTGATACCGAAGGACAGGGAGCCAGGATCGAATTCACGTGCCCGTTCACCTGATAATAGAAGCTCAATTTCCATACCTCCCGCCGAGAGATGGTTGCTCAGTTCGGCAGGTTCCAGCGAGAGGGGATCTATCTCCCAATCACCGCTAATATTGATGTAGATCAGATATTCAAGATCATTCTCTTCGATCATTAGAGGTGGGACAATAACCGGATCAATGAACTCGATCTCAACATCATAGGAGAGATCCCATTTATCCGATAGGTCGAAGGTGAAGATCTGTATGAAGCTTATCTCTATGGATGTGCTGGAATCAACAGGACCTTTCAATCCACTGTACTGGATATCAAGTTCCATCTCTCCTTCCTTCCCATCCATTTCAAGATCACCCTGATGATCCGAAGTTGAGATATCATCCATGATACCGGAAATGAACTCATCGATCTCCTGATCGACAACCTCATCATCATCGTTCGTGTCAATGGAGGACCTGATATCTTCTCTTGACTGGGGAAGGAATCCGGAGTATGTTCTCTTCATGATCACCTCTTCCGGAGAGATCATTTCAAGCTTGATCTCCCTTCTTTGCCCGGGGGGAAAGGGGAGCAGTTCGGAGATCGAATACGGATCATCCGGTAGGAGGTCCTGGATGAATGTGCTTTCATCAACATCCCACCTCGCACGTACAATAATACCACCAAGTTCATCCTGTAGATCATCCTCAGGGATCGTTATCTCGATGGTCTCATCGCTGACGGTCGACCCGACACTTGATCTGCTTTCATCATCTGAAAAATGGAAAGCTTCACCATTGGACCATTCAACCCTGTCCTTTCCCAGGAAGATGGTGTATGTAACCTGATCATCCCGGATCGGAGTGTCATCAAGTAAAAGGTCCAATCGAACATTTGCTCCCTGTGTGATGGATAGAGAGACAATATCCAGACCGGCTTCTTCTTCAGGTTCCTCATCCAGATAGATGAGCCTTACATCTCCTTCATCATCATCGATGTTGAAGGTGTAATCACCTGGTCCCGGGGCCCTGGTCCTGTCATCTATTTCTCCAACAAGATCATAATAGCTCTCCGTGGTTGACCCTTTTGTCCAATCTACGGTGTCAAAATTGGTGGTTCCATTGATGATCACATCCCCAACAATGGATGTTTTCATCACGACCACGGTGATCTCGTTATTGGAGTAACCTGTCTGCACATTGTCCACACTCTGGACCTCACCACCAAGCCTCCAAACTTCAAATGCCCCTTCCTGGAGTGCAATATGGATCCCGCTCACGGATATTGTGTAGAGGTATCCAATTTCGTCGGTTATATCATCAACACAGGTCATTGTTATGGTCATGTCGCTGATCGTTTCGGTGGACTTCAAGGACGATATATCGATCTCGTCATATCCTCCGATCTTGACATCCACATATCCGGTCCTGATAACATCATCAGTACTGTCAGTGATCACCAATCCTTCTCCGTTTATAATATCCGGAACGAATAAAATACCCGAGATCAAGAAAAGCAGGATGGTCGCAACCGTGAAAGCTGCGTTCGATCTTCCAGCACGATCCCCTCTGACCTTCACCTTGAAGGAAAGAAAAGATGTGTTAATATGATTACCGGTCGGGCCCTCCAAGGTATTACAACCGCCGGCCAAAGAATTGTCTGATAATGAAATGACGGTATGGAACCTCCTCTTTTTCCAGATCCTCCACCACAGCTTCGACATCATATGGGACCTCTTTTCGCTCTATCGAGGATGATCCCCTGGATGTGTCCATCAGGACATAACTTGCTTTTCCACCATTCTGCGCCCCAACTGCTCCAGGATTGACATATCTTCTTCCTGTCAGCCCCTGGACATCCAGAGGGAAATGAGTGTGTCCGAAGAAAAGCAGATCTCCCGGCACATCGGAATAGAAATCGTCCAGGACATCGGGGTGCGGTCTATCGAAATATGGAACCTTTGAGCCACAATCCAGAGGATGTCGGTGCATGAATCTGATATCTATTCCATCACTAAGAGTGATCTCAAATGGAGCTGCCAGATATTCCAACTGGTCCACTGACAGCTTCGACCTCATCCAATCATGATGTGGCCTTCTGGGAACTATGTCCGTAGGCCCGAATTCAGTTCCATGAAGTGTGTTGTGATCATGGTTTCCCATCACCCGATGAACCCTGGAGTCCCTTCGTAAGAGATCAATTGCCTCTGAAGGTCTGGGTCCAATTCCCACGATATCCCCAAGGACATAGATCCTGTTCACATCGTCAATGGCTTCAAGAACATTTTCCAGGGCCCAGGGATTGGAGTGGATATCTGAAAGGACAGCTATCCTCAATCACCCTCACTCCTTCTGGCCCTCCTTGGTTTGGGGGGAAGGGCTTTCCTTTCGTAATTTTTTGGCAGGGGAGGGGGTTCCTCATCATCCTGTTTCTTGATCCGTTTTCTTGGTCTATCCGTGTGGACATGCTTCTTGAAACCACCTTTTTGCCGGTCATCCTCTTCGATATCATCATCGTCTTTATTGAATCCAAGGACCTCCAGAAGTCCCTTATCCTCCTGGACCATCCTCTCCTTCAATCTTCTCCAGACAACGACCCCCATGACAAAAAGTATCACAATGATAGAGACAACAAGAGCCATCACGACATTCAGACCAATTCCACTGACAGAGATCTCTTCCTTGAAGACGCTCTTGGCACCATCGCTGTCGGTCACGGTCAATTTGACCGTGTATTTTCCACCGAACTTGTAATCATGCTCCACAAAAGGAGAAGTTGTCACCTTCTCCTTGCCATCTCCAAAATCCCATTTGTAAAGTAGACCATCCAGATCCCAGGGATCGTCGGTTGTCAATGAAGCATCGAATGTTACCTTCCCACCATCCTCATCGGACTGGAATGCAGCGAACGGGACACGATTATCCACGATCACCGGTATCTCGACACCGTGGGATCCGCCAAATCCGTCATCCACAGTAAGATTGATCCTGAGAAGGCCAGAGGTCTTGAAGACATGTGTTACGATCCGATCATGCAATATCGTACCGTCTCCCATGTCCCACGTGAAATTGATGATATCGTTCTGGTCCGGGTCATAGGAAAGATCCCCAGGGATCCTGACGCTGTCACCCTCTGTAAGATAGAGTGTGACCATTAGATCGCCAGAGAAGTTGGCAGGTCCGTTATTGACGAAAATATTTTCTTTGTCGATAATTGCGAATGGTTCAGAATTGAGAACAGATATGTCACCTGATTTCTCCCTCTCCAGGCCCCAGACATCACGGACGGTGATGGTGTATGTGAATTCTCCTCTCCTGCTGTAGGTGTGATGAACAAGGAGTCCAGCTACCTTGAATCCATCTCCAAACTCCCATTCCACGGTGAATTCATCCCCATCCGGATCCCTCCCTTTGTAGGTGAAAGTGACCTGTTGCCCTGCATAGACCTTGACAGATGATATCCCGATATCGGTGGTGGGGGGTCTGTTCACCCTGACTGTCATGGTGAGGGTTCCAGCGTCACCCTCTCCATCATAGACCTTTATGATAATTGTGAAGACCCCGACGTTGTCGAAGGTGTGCTCGAACTGCGGATCCTTCCCTTCCAGATAAGTGTTATCGGACATCGAGATCGAATACTGGACCACTTCACCGTCCCGATCGAATGAGCCGGAAAGGTCGAAAGTAGCCGGAGTTCCTGGAGTCAACACACCCTCCGGTGAGACCGAGACATCAACAACGGGTACCATATTCTCATGAAGGTATCCGATGACCCGGTCAGCAAGCTGTCGATTGGGATCGCGATCCATCACATCATCATGGAGAAGGTCAGGGATGCTGACGATGATCTTGCCGTAACCATACCAGTCGGTATACATTGAAACGTATGGCGGCTCGGAATAGTAAACTGGGGTCTGATCTCCGGAGATCTGGAATGAACCTGAAGAGGTTCCCGTTACGGTCGGCAGATCCCCACCAAGCTCGGAAACCGTGTTCTTTGGATAGAAACCATTGACAGAACCCTGTGTAGTTGGCAAGATATCTAGTTCATCCAGTAGAAGCTGGGATATCGCTACCTGGGTTGTATCCAATGGATCCATTATGAGGAGGAACTCTCCCCCATCTTCAACGAACCCGGAGATGGTTTCAACTCTAGTCTGGGGTATTGGGGTGTCCGGCAAAATAAGTATGTAGCCCTTGTAGGTCGATAGATTGTCGATACTGGATTCATCGAGACCAATATCTATCACCATTCCAAGTTCACTGAATTCCTCGATGAACTGATCATGTGAAGTGGTATCCGAGAAAAGACCGTCAAGGAAGAAGCGGGCTCCAACCCCCATTGTGGAAGTGAAGTAGCCGGAGGCAGGATATGTCATTGCATTTCCAAGAACATCCTGGACAACTACCCGGTATTCTATACCGGCCCCGGGCGTCATCCCAGAGGGGGATTCCCAGAATTCAACCCACCCTGTGAACTCGTCCTTGCCCTTCTCTATCAGAGGTCTGCTGTACCATGACGTCTTGCCTTCTTCACGATATTCCAATCGAGGAACATCATCAGCAATAGAGGTCTCGATCCCCGTGCTGTCCCGGATATAGAACGTCAACCCACCTGTGACCGAACCAACATTTACAACGGGTGGGGGATCATGCCACACCTCAGGTGGGGAGTATTCCTGAACGAACTGAATGGAACTGTAACCATCCGGAGGGAAATCAACGACCCCTCCGTAGATCGAAGTTACCCTGAAACGATACTGGAACTCATTTTCATCATCCGGTTCATAAGAACCGGAAAAAAGTCCCCCTGTCCCGATGAGAGTGACGTTCTCGGTACCATTGTTGGTCAATATCTCCACGGAAACCGACGAGATAACCTGGGGTGTTGAAGTTCTTAATAAAAGGTCGATGGACTGGGGTTTCTCGGTCGTCCAGTTCAAAGATTCCGGTCTCGCATCGATCTCCCTCGTATACAGTTTTACCATATCGTCCCAGGCTGTGGTCTGCCCTATTCGCATGGTTGCATAATCCGGATCATCCATATTCACAGGGAAGTATATCCCCATCAACCTGGAATCCGCTGGATGGTTGACAGCAGCTTTTCTATGGATCATCACTGAATCCTCTGTCTCCAGCACATTTCTTGCAGCTGATCTGACCCTCTCGGGAGCTCTGGTATCCTGTGAGAGATATTGTGAGAACTGATAAAGTTCGACATATCGATCGTTGAAGACACTCCCATCCTTGTTGGTGGGTTTGTCAACAACCTGAAGAAGAGAATCGTAAATAGCCCTTCCATCATAAATGGTATAGAACATCTCTTCTGCCAATATTTCAAATGCAGGGACAAGCTGGTCCCTTATCTCAGATTGGTCCAGTGCGAACAGGCTCACATATGACCACCTGGAGGAGTAACCGTCAATGAACAATTCCACGACCTCTGTCAATCTCTCCTCCATGGTCTTGGAATCATCCAGGATCAAGGGAAGGCATTGATCATAAGGCCATCCTGCTGCTGGAATAAGATCGTATGAGCTGATGAAATATTTGGAGTGGTCCATCAGTTCCATGGCGGGTTCCAACATGCCCATCCAGCATACATCCAGAGAGACAATGTCCACAGGTCTGTCTATGGTCTCATCTATGGCTGATCTGATAGCCCACCCCATACCCTCCGTGCTCATCTTGTTGGAACCGGAGAGAGTGGAGTCATCATCGTCCATCAAACCGATTACCGGACCGCTAGCGTGTCCATGCATGGTGATCATGTAGTGGTCCGCTGGATAATTTGTAAAACCCCAAACGAGGAACTCTTTCAAGGTCCAGGGGTCGTTCATATTCTTCTCGCCCAGCTCAGGATCATCCATTCTGGTAGAAGCGATATCGTTAGTGTCATCCTGCTGGACCAGAAAACGTCGAGTATCCTTCCAATCCCCGTTACTTGAATCCCAACCATCCTTTCTATCAAGCTGGACCAGGATATTGACATTCTCCGAAGACCCAATTGTCTCCAGCTCGTTCAGGTCCCCGATCATATCGGATTCCAGATTGCTGTCACCTGCCATGTATGACAGAATGGTCCAGGTTTCGGGAGCCCTTGTTTTCAGTTCATCAGCTTCAGTAACCTGGGCAGAAAGCAGAGCTGACAGGATGAGTATGGCTATGGCAAAGAAAACGCGGCTGGACTTCACAGGAACAGATTGCATCCTAATTACATAAAATGATTTCCGTGCAATGCTGGGCTTGTTGAAGTAAAACGATCAACCCTTTGG
>JAUVBH010000176.1 GCA_030591285.1 Thermoplasmatota archaeon | reverse complement strand
TCTGGCTCAGCCGTTAATCAGTTACACAGATGATCGAGAAAAAAATATATTCCAGATAGGTGGGTGGACGGTCATAGCGGTGGGGATCACCCGGTCTCATTCCGAACCCGGCAGTTAAGCCCACCAGCGTTCCTTTCTGTACTGTGGTGCGCGAGCCCACTGGGAACTTAGGATCGCTGTCCCCCACCTATCGCATTTTATTTTTAAGATAACAATTAGTCATTGTTGACTTAAAAATAAAATGCCTAACCTAATCTTCAATATCATATTGACGATAGATTAGGTGTTGGCTGAAAGCTTCGTAACTAAATACATACAACGTGAGAAGTTTTCATAATTAGAAATTAAGGTGCTAAATATATGCCATTAAATTTTAATAAAATGCCCAGACCAATCTTCAATATATTATTGACGATAGATTGGTTGAGGGCTGGAAGGATCGTATCAGATATATTTGACGAGAGATCCTTACATCTAAATTTTCAAAGTGTTCATTATATAGCTTAAGCTTTGAAAAAATTCATCAAGAGATTCCTGTAATTCCTACATTTTCCCAAATGGATTTACATCGGTCATTTCTCGATCATCTTCTCTATCCTTCTATCGAACCAATCCGGAAAACAATGGTAACTGGTATGTAACGAGGCATGGACCCTCCTGACTCCGGCTATCATTTTGATTCCCTCAACGGCCTCCTCGATCTGCGACAGATATTGTGCGTACATGAAGAGGATGATCGATGGATGAACGGAGCCGGCGACGCTCCAGATCGTTGTATATTTTCTCTTTATCTCCCTGTAGATATCCTCTCTCTTGATCCCGGCCTTTAGTTCAACTGCAAGGATATAGATCACCAGGTCCCTGGCTCTGGACAGGTCCACTTCCACTGTGAAGGTGATCACCTTCTCCCTGACAAGCCTGTCCACCCTTCTCTTTACCGTCTTGGGGGAGATATCAAGTTCCCCAGCGATTACATGGTTCCTCTTTCTCGCATCATGGTTCAGGAAACACGGCTACAGGAAGGTGGATAACATGAAGGGGGCCATCCTCCTCTGGAAACCATTCATGAAAGATGCATATCCCCCCGGATGGATCGGGAAGAAGAAGGATCCGGGGCCCACGCCGGGAAAGGTGACCGTTTCATCGTTCGTGAACGGGTGGTGTCTTGCCCAGAACCTTGTAAATGAGAGGGCAAAGAGGGCAGCCGCAGGGTTCGGGGACGGGGTGATCTTCAGACAATATGATACATCCGACAGGAATGTATTGTACGAATGGGGGATCAGCGATGCTCTGTACATCGACGGAAAGAGCGTCAGGACCGGCCCGCCCCCGTCGTACAAGAAGATAAGGAAATTGATCGCAAAGAGGGTCAGGAAACTGTAGATTTCTCACTTCAAATTCAATATTTCCAGGAGCCATTGCCTCAACATTTCCATTTCATCCGATCTTTCTATCAGGTCGTTGATGAAATCCTGATATCCCTTGTCATGAAGGATATGAACGTTGTCATGTACATGGAACGGGTCTGGAATGAACCCGTAGATTCCGGGATCGATCCCACATATGTCTGCGGCTTCGAATAGGAAGACTTCAAGCACAGGACATATTACGATGATTTTCTTTGTTTCATCCCCGATCCGTCTCAGCAATCTCATTGAATCTTCGCTTCTGATGGTTTCATAATTGTCCAGATCTGAAGATTGAATGTTCTCGGGATCCTCGTCTATCATTCCCACATAGTGCCCGAAACCACTTACCTTTCGTAGAACACCAAGCTTTTTCCTTGAGTGAACGACAAGATCTTCCGAATAGCCGCTCTTTTCAAGCAATCTTTCGATCAGATATGTATCGGTAAAACACTCTGTGGAGATCTTCATCGTCAATCATCCCCTGGAATGGATCTTATCCAGAGAAAAAAATGGATCCCCCTCCAGGAGGTTCTGGATATCCTTTTCCGAAAGGAGTTTGACCTTCGTTTCCGATTTTTCAATATACGAAAAATAGATCCTCAGATCCTTCTTGGGGGTTTTCTCAACGATCGATTCCAGAAAATATGGATTGTGGGTTGAAATGATATATTGGTTCGTACCCTTGTCCATCCCTAGAGATTCTGCGAAATTGGAAATATAATAGGGAAACAGATTCGATTCCGGTTCTTCCATTGTGATTACCGAATTCTCATTTGATCTCACCGCGATCTTGAAGAATATCAACCTCCGCAGCCCTTCCGAAGAGATCCGATAGGGCAATGAAACAGTAAGATTCTTGGTCTCCTTCAGAAGTGATATCTTCTTCTCGTAGGGATCCAGCAGAATTTTATATCCAAATGAATTGAAGATATCCTTCATGATCTTTGAGATCTCATCATCGGAAAAAACAATATTGGGAAGATTATCTCCGGATGGCGGTTGAAGGTAATTGGGTCCCTCCTGCCAAAATTCAACTTTCGGATCAAAAATATAGAACTTGAATTTCTTGAATTTTTCATTATTATCTTCTCCGTCATATCCTTGATGATGGCCCTCCATTGTGAACTTATGATGGCCATATTTCTTCTTTTTGTCCTGGACGAACATATTGATCATTGACCCGTCGTATACTGCATTGATACCGATCAGATCCGTTGCGATATCGAAGGGAACACGTGTGTTCTGATTGTGGAAGAGATCGATCATCTTGTCGAACCTTACAAAGTTCTGCAAACGATTGGGGTCATGACCAAGAGATGATAAAACGCCTATCGATTCCAGAATATTTGATTTTCCCGAGTTCGGCCAACCGATGATCACATTGATCCTACCGAGTGATAATTCCATTTTTTTAATTGATTTGAAATTTTCAATTCGAAGTTTCCGGATCATGTCATTACATTCTTGTTTTGTGATATAAATCTTTCAGATAAATTGCTTTTCGAGGGACCCACGCCGGGAAAGGTGACCGTTTCATCGTTCGTTAACGGGTGGTGTCTTGCCCAGAACCTTGTAAATGAAAGAGCGTCAGGACCGGCCCGCCCCCGTCCTACAGGAAGATAAGGAAATTGATCGCAAAGAGGGTAAGGAAACTGAAGAAAGCATAGTATCATCTATCATAAGCCATTACTCCATCATGGACCTCAGCGATATCTACCCCTCATTCGATGTCGATATGGATGGAATGATCGAACTGATCAGGAACAACGGATACCGGAAGGTCCTGGTCCAGGTTCCGGAAGGCCTGAAGAGAGGGGCACCACATATGGTCGAGAAACTGGAGGAGGCGACCAATGCCAGCATGATCCTTGACGGGGACCCCTGTTTCGGAGCATGCGACAACTCCTCGGTAAAAGCCAAAGCCCTGGGGATGGACGCATTGATCCACCTGGGACATTCAGATATCCCATCCATGGAGAGGGACCCCTCCATGCCGATACACTTCTTCCCCGTGGGAATGAAGGTGAACCGAAAGATACTGAATGAAGGGATCAGGGAACTGCTGACCAGCGTAAGGGAGGATAGGATCGGCCTGGCGACAACGGTGCAGCACATACACCTACTCGATGAGATCAAGGTCATGCTGAAGGTGGCTGGAAAGATGGTCCGGATAGGTCCACCGGGAAAGAGGGAGTTCTTCCCCGGACAGGTTATAGGATGCTCATTCCATTGTGCAAGGTCCATCGCTTCCGAAGTTGAGGCGTTCCTGTACATCGGAACAGGCAGGTTTCACCCCATGGGGCTGTTCTTCGCGATCCGGAAGAAAGTCTACTGCCTGGACCCGATGACGGGCCGAATATCCATTTTCGAGGCCCGGGAGATGGACCGTTTTATCAGGGTTCGCCATTCGCAGATAACCAGGGCACAGGATCTCATCGACAAGGGGGAACGGGTGGGCATAATCCTCTGCGAAAAACCGGGTCAGAAGAGGTCCGATCTGGCGGGATCCTTATCAGAGGAACTGAATAGCAGGGGTATAAAGAACGAGATGATCGTGATGGATCACATATCCCCGATGAAGATCAAGACATTGGGATCTTCCGTAGTCGTCTCCACCGCCTGCCCCAGGATAGCAATAGATGATCACAGGTCCTATTCAGAGGAGGGTATAGTGATATTGACCCCAGTGGAGCTGAGGATCGCTCTCGGGAAGATGGGTATCGAAGATTACCTTCTGGATGAGGAGTGGTGACCCGGGTATCCCGTTCTCATTCGGATCCCAACATTGACAGATAGAATATGATCTAAGCCTCTCAATGTTGGGAGAGGCCTAACTTTGGGACTCGTTTGTAATTATATGTCAAAGTTAGGCTGTACTCATACGTCAAAGTTAGGCTGGATGGGGTTATTTTCCCGGTTTGATCGAAAAAGTTCATATAATGTGAACCCCCATTCATGAATCATGGTTCACATTTCCGTCCCCCGGTCCGAGGCAGAACGGATCAATTCAAATCCGGGTTGGTCATTGGTCTTTGGGAGACGTAAGGTCGGAAAGACCTACCTTATCAATAATTTCGTCCCACATGATGCGAATTTCTACGTTCGTTTG
>JAUVBH010000034.1 GCA_030591285.1 Thermoplasmatota archaeon | reverse complement strand
TAGCTCTATCAACAGCTTCATCAAGCAGATCGTCAAGGAAGACCACCCTGTTCCTTCGGGTGGACATCTTGCCATCCGGAAGCGAGACAAATGCATAGAATAGCACTTCCGGGATCTTTTCTGATCCAAGTTCATTCAGTGCAAGGGTAAGCATCTGAGATTGATATCGGTGATCCTCTCCAAGGATATTGATGGCCTGATCACACCTTGACAACTTCCAGGAATGATATGCAAGGTCCCTTGTTGTGTAAAGAGCGGAACCATCACCCCGGGTGTAAACGAACCTTCTTTTGAACTGGTCATCATCCCCGCCTTTGATATGGTTGGATAGATCAAGGAACTTCGCCCCATCCTCATCTCTACTGAGAGGGCTCTTTCCAAGCCCATCAATTACATCCCAGAGAGTATGGTCCTCCACCACCTGGGATTCATATATGAAACTGTCAAAATCCACTCCAAGTCTAGATAGGGAACCCATCATCCCCTCAAGAACACCCTTGATGGCCTTCTTCACATCGGAAGCTTTGATGGGGACCTTCCCGGGTTCTGATATATTCCGATCCCAATCCCCGGCCCTGACTGCCTCCTCATAGTTCTTGAGAATGGAATTGATCTCTTTTAGCACCTCTCCATCTTTTTCCATTTTGGCGTTGGCTGCCTGGTAATACCTTACCAGCTGATGATCGGTCTTATCACGGTCTCCGGTTGGAAGTTCATCCTTTGGAATGTTCTTCATACCCCAAACAAGGATCATTACCTGCTTGCCCATGTCATTTATCCAGTACTGCGCTTCTACGTCACTCCCAGCCATCCTGAGAAGTCTTACAAGCGTATCACCGATGATCGGGTTCCTTGCCCTCCCCACATGGAAGGGTCCATTTGGGTTTGCAGAGGTGTGTTCCACAACGATCTTGGTATCCTTTGAGCTTCCGGAACCAAGAGAATCTCTTTTCACCCATATGAAATCACCAAGCTCTTTTACATACTGATCCGGTGAAAAGATACAGTTCAGATAGCCCCCAGATGCTGATAAGGTCCATTTCGGGTCTTCTCCCATGACCTCCATGATCCTCTCGGAGGCGGCCTGGGGAGCCAACTTCAATTCCTTGAGGATCGAGAAAACCACGAGGCAAAGATCCGCCTGATCTGATCTTGGCTTCTCGATCACAGGGGCCCTCTCCACTCCAAGCTCCCTGAAAGCTTTTTCCACAGCTTCCTTGAACGACCGTTCATAGGATAGGGTCGGGTTTGGCCGGTCCATGATGGTGTAGATACATCTGTTTTTTAATGTTTATCCAGAGGAGCAACACCTTCGGAACCTTTTTCTACATCCCCACAAATCGGGAAAGTAGGATGCTGGTACCAAATGACCATTCAACCGGTTGATGATTTCCCATCGGAGGATACTGTTTTCCGATTGAGGGCCAAGATGGAGGATTTCGCCTACACGCGCATGGTTGAAGGAGATCATGGACTCCTTGCGTTCAGAGTACCGGGAGACAAGATCGACCTGCTCCAGTCCCTTGAATACCTTTCAGAGTTCCTTGAGGAAGAGACGCTGGATGATATCGACAAGGTACTCATTCTATCCGATAAGGAATACGAATTGACACCAGGTTCCATTCTTGGTCCCAAGATGGATGTCAAGAAAAAAGATGATGAGCGTCTTTACCAGGAATTGAAGGGGAAGCTCAGGACACAAATGGAACCCCTGGTCTTCACAGAAGAGAACGACATCCTCGATTTGTACAGAACAGCTATAAAATTGGATGGTTCTGTTAACAGGACAGATAGCTCCGTAGGATTGGACCTGATCAAGGTTGATCTGCCCAGCGAAGGGGATGTTATCTATCTCATTTTCGACGATGGCTACAGAAAGATGTCCAAAGCCACTTTTGAAAAGATCGCAGACGAGGCAATGCAGGGTCTGCGTCAAGGGCCCACACTGGCGAAGGATCCGGTCCAGAAAGGTCTGACAAAGAGCAAGAGTTTTACCAGCATGTTGTCAAAGGATGGTAGTGAAGGTCGATCCGAGGCACCGAAGAAACCGAAGATGGCGGCACCTTCCCAAACGATGAATACCCAGGTAAGACACCAGGATGATCCGAAAGTGCTGCTACGGGACCTGTCAAAGAAACTTGTTGCTCTTGGATATAGAAAGGATAGCGTTTTCTCAAGACCTGACGTAAATCAGTTCTTCTATGTTGGAATGACAGGTCCTGCACTGTTCTTCAAGGTCCTGGATGATCCTGAAGAACTGAGCTCTTTTCTGAGAGTGCTGGAACATAGAAAAGATGCCCTCGGGGTAATCATCTCAAAAATATGGGACCCGGAAATAGAGGCCATCTCAAGGATCAATGGATTTGTCTATCTGGATTGGAGTAGAGCTTGGAGAGCCGATGAGGTGGTCAAGGCTGTGTTGAGGGAGGGGGGTCACTGACCAAGGTTCCAATAGGGTGTGGTTCCCTTGAAAAGATACTGGGAGGTGGAGTGGAGAGCTGCGCTATCACTCAACTTTTCGGAGAAGGTGGATCCGGAAAGACCAATATCTGCCTGCAGGTCACAAGGAATGTTGTGAAGGGTGGACAGAAGGTCATCTACATCGACACCGAAGGTGTCTCCATGGAGAGGTTCTCGCAGATCTGCGGTGGTGAGGATGAATACAAGAACCTGTCCAGAGAGGTCCTGTTCTTCCAACCCATGGGCTCTGAACAGCTCCATGATGCTATCAAAAGCACTGTGAAGCTTGCGAACAAGGACCTTCACATCGGTCTGGTCGTCCTCGATTCCGCAACCGTATTCTACCGAATGAACCTCGGTTCAAAAAAGGATGAAGATAATAGACGTGATATCGCCATGGTGATTCTTGAACTGATGAACATATCCAGAAAACAGGACATTCCTGTACTGATAACCACCCAGGTCTATCAGAGCATGGGTCCCGGGGATATCAAAGCAATTGGTGGTCATGCTCTTGCCCACAACTGCAAGGTCATCGTCAGATTGGAAAAGATCGGTGAGGGTGGTTTCAGGAAGGCGGTTGTGACCAAGCACAGGTCCATGCCCACAGGTGAACCTGCATACTTCAAGCTCACAGGTTCTGGAATTGAGGATGTTGATGATGAAGAGCTTGATATGGTCCAATTTCGGGAAGAAAGACAAATAAGAGTTTGACCTCAATTTCAATTGATATAAAACTTTGGGGTGATGTCCCTTTGTCTAGATATGTGTACCATAAAGTCTTATTTACTACACATTAGATACGTACAAACTTGGGGGATGAACCCATTATTGGAGGCTTATAAATGTTACAAAGTGGTTCGTTGAGAAATCGGACGAAAATTTTTGCAGTAATAGCGTTGCTTTCGATGTTAGCAGCAGCTATTGTAATTATTCCTAGCGATGTTTCAGCTGAAACGAAACCTGGAGGAACGCTTAAAAATGATCGGCCTGCCAGGGTGTACACCACCGGATGGTGGTGGAGCACAATACCTGATGAACTTCAATTCAAGATCCCAACAAAGACCAATTATTATACCGCGATCGCAATTGATAACAGGCAAGCAGGGGAAGATTTCGACCTGTTCGCTTACAATGATTACGCCATGACCCAGTCCATTGCTTCTTCGACACAGGGTAGCGATATCATTGATTTTGTTGTTATCGATGGGCATACATACACTGGCAATTACAAATATGCCAACGTGATAAAATTCACTGGTCAGGATTGGACATCTGGTGTACGTATCGAATCCGATTACCATGGTGTGGCAGCCGACCTTTATGGTTCTGATCCTGATGCAAATGGAAATCTCGATGTGGGTTCCAATAGATATTCTCTTTTCGAATATCATGGAACCAATACCTATACCGGAACCCTGAGAGGAGAATATCCACTTGTCAACATGCACGACATCTACCTTGATGCTGATGGTCAGTATGATTTTGATATAACTTCTGTCTATTCTGGCGAGAGACTTTCGATGTACCTGTTCAAAGGATCGGGGAACAGTGATAATGCCCTGGTCTACGATAAGGCAACTTCGAATGGTCAATCTCTCAGCTTCTCATACGAGCCAGAAGTTTCAGGTTATTACGGCCTGTGTGTGATCGATGAGAACCAGGGATATGATGGTACTTCACCCTATGACAACTATACTATTCTGGTCTCCTCGGATCTCAAGATGTCCTCTTCACCTTCCTCCAATCTGATCGCACCCGGTATGAATGCATCATACATGGTTGATGTGGAATCTCTGGGTATAACAAAAGATATCGACTTACACTACAGATGGGAGAATGGAGCTGGGACAAATGTCTCCACCCCTTCAGGTGCTACAGCAGTTCTGAGTCAGAGTGAAGTTAATATCGGAGGAGTGGGAACAAAGCAAGTGTATCTTAATGTGACAACAACAACCTCCCTTGCTGCTGGAATTTATTATCTGGAAGTTTATGGAAATGATACTGGTGTCAATGGGGAGACACACTCCACTGAAGTTACATTGGTAGTATCCACAAATCCGGATTTCTTCCTGGTTACATCCCCTGAATCCAGGGTGATCTCACCGGGGACGTCTACGACATATAGCGTTGAGATGGATACCATCAATAGTTATTCTTCCAACGTAACCCTGTATGCCAGTGCATCTCCAGCATCTACCACATTGAACTTCAGCTTCAATCCAGCACAGATCAATGCAGGCAGTCCAAGTTCGAACCTGACAATTACAACAAGTGGGACAACCCCTGTTAGATTGTTCAACATATCTGTCTGGGGGTCGGATTCGACCTTGACCAGATATGGGAACACTACTTTGAGAGTAAAGGAACCTATCGCGATCACTCTTATCGCCCCAATTGAGGGAGAATTGGTATCAGGGGTTTACCTGTTCAAAGCAAGTGCAGGTGACCCGACGGGAACCAAATCTGTGAAGATCAGCTTCGGTGGAAAGATGGCCAATGCTGGCAATCTAAATATGTACTATAACTCAGCAACACAATTATGGGAACGAGGTGTGAACTCTTTCACATATCTTGATGGGCCAAGCTCTTTACAAATTGTTGCTGAGGATTTCGGAGGAGGATTGACCACATTTGGTCCGATCAACTTCACATTATCCAATTCTGCTCCAAATCCGGTGATCAATACGCCCTTCGATAGAGCTTACGTGACAGGCACATCCATGCCCATCTCCATTAACACTACCTCACATGTCATAGCTGTAAGGTTCAGGGTAGATCAAAATGCATGGGTTCCCCTAACTAGGAACATCAACACCTGGACGGGCTCATGGGATACTACACTGATAACGGACGGGCAGCATACGTTATCCATAGATGCAAAAGACACTGCCGGTCTTACGGGTGAGAACTCCATAACTATCTTTGTGGACAATACCAATCCCACCGCCAATATCAATTCGCCTATTGACGGTCAATATATCGAAGGGTCTTACACGTTCAGAGTTGTTGCAACGGATACAGTAGGTGTGAACCATGTTGATATCAACATCTTTGGCAGCAGTATCACACTCCCGTACAATCCAATAACTTCATCGTATGAATATACTGTAACGACTTCGACAAAACCAGATGGTGCTTACACCACTTATGCAAGAGTTTACGACAATGTAAACCAATCCACAATGAGCAATGTGGTCACTTTCTCCATTGACAACAACAACCCCTCTTTGAATATCGCCACCCCAATAGATGAAGAGATAATCGGAGGAAATTACACAATTGCTGTCACTGCAGCGGACCATTTCCTCAACTCGGTGAACTTCAGGATTGATTCGGCTGGGTGGCAGAGTTTCGATGGTGCTGAGCCCTCTTGGACCAAAATATTGGATACCAGCACACTAACTGATGGAACGCATACTCTAACAGTGAAGGTGGTAGACAACATGTCGCATGTCACTGAACAGGCGATCGATTTCATCGTTGACAACACAGATCCATCATGTAATATGGTCTCGCCCTTCATGGACCAGTTCCTGGAAGGTGTCTATCTGTTCAAGGTCTCAGCATCCGATTCTGTCGGCATCGATAAGGTTACCATTGACATATTCTCAGACATCGTTCAAACCACCTATAATCTTCAGAACGGGTACTATGAATATCAGATCAATACCCTCACTGTAACAGATGGAACTTACAATGTTACCGCCTATGCACATGACCTGAGTGGAAAGATCACTTCTTCCATGAACGTCTCTTTCAGGGTGGATAACAACGCTCCCGTCCTCAGTATTCAGTATCCTCTGGATGGGGATTTCATGTTCGGGAATGTTGACCTTATGGTGAACGCGACCGATGTTTTCCTAGACCGGGTCGAATATGATGTCGATGGCTC
The DNA here is from genome assembly GCA_030591285.1 of Thermoplasmatota archaeon. Lineage (GTDB taxonomy): Archaea > Thermoplasmatota > Penumbrarchaeia > Penumbrarchaeales > Penumbrarchaeaceae > JAFGLL01. The sequence continues at coordinate 3,722 of JAUVBH010000034.1, read as the reverse complement.
CGGATGGATCCCGATCAATACGACAATGAATACAACAAGATACGGTGATGGGGACCATATTATAAGTTTCAGAGCTTTCGATAGAGCAGGGCATTTAACCCAGACATCCTCCGATGTGACCATAGACAACACGAATCCCTATGGGTCGATCTCGAACCCCGTAAGGAACCAGTATCTTGAGGGTGTTGCAGAGTTCAGGGTTGTTGCATCGGATATAGTTGGTGTGGAATCCGTCAAGGTCGAGGTCTTCGGAGAGATCCTGGATATGAACTACAACATTGGATCTGGATTCTTCGAATACCGGACAGATACAAGGTTGATCCCCGATGGAACATACTTGTTGAACGCAACTGTCAGGGACCTTTCAGGAAAGGAGATCTTCCTCGGACCGCTACAGTTCAATCTCGATAACCATTATCCTGTACTGGTTGTGAACGAGCTTGTAGATGGGGATATCATCGAGGGATATTACATTTTCAATGCTTCGGCTCAGGACACATTCCTTAACAAGGTCGAATACGAGGTCGATTCCACCGGATGGGTGGATGCATCAATTCCTCTGAACTCATCTCGTTACAGCGACGGGGCACATCAGATCAAGATAAGGGCAGTGGACCTATCGGACAAGAGTGTTGAGTTCCAATTCAACATACTAATTGATAACGAAGGACCATTATGCACGATCAATTCTCCTGTCTCTGATGAGTTCGTCGAAGGAATAATAACCATCAGGGTCACTGCTTTTGATAAGGTCCAGATAGACTATGTGAAGATCAAGGTCTACAATATCGAAGCACGGGTGCCTTATAATGCCAACACAGGTTACTACGAATATACATCCAATACCATCACCTGGGGCACAGGAGAAGATGGTATCAGGAATGTAACGGCAACCGTCTACGATCTGACCGGAAAATCAAGCACATACGGTCCTGTTAATTTCAAGGTAGATAACAGGCCTCCTACCATCAATATAAATTCACCTCAAGAAGGAGAGGTCCTATCCGGCCTGTTCTTCTTCGACGTGGAAAATGGTGACGTTTTCAAGAAGGGCACTGAGTACAACATTGACGGTGCCTCGTGGCAGCCTGTATCGATCGGCTGGAACACGAACCTGGTACCAGATGGACTCCATGAGGTAACGATTAGAGCAACGGACCTTGCAGGTCACATTACTGTTGTGACCATTTACGTCAACGTGGACAATCATGCTCCAGAGGTATCTCTTGGAAGCCCGACCGAGAACGAGTTCGTTGAGGGCACCTATACCTTCAGGGTCGCTGCAACTGATGAGGTAGGGATAACTGGAGTTCTAATGAAAATAGGGACAGATATCAAGATAATGTCCTACAACACACAGTCAGGATATTACGAATACATGCTTGACACAAGGACCTTGCTCGACGGGACCTTCACGATTAACGCAACAGCAACTGATGTTGCGGGAAGGCAGGTCACCACAGGCAACCTGCAGTTCAGGGTCGACAATAACGCACCTGAACTCACGGTGGAATCCCCTGTAAAGGACCATCTCATTAGCGGAGTGTTCGTAGTAAGAGCCAGGACCACCGATGAGTTCCCGGGAATGGTCAGATATGCCATCGATGGGACGACCTGGTTCGATGTAACCACCCCATGGAACTCGTCCATGGTGACCGATGGTTTGCACTTGATCAGTGTGAAGACCGAGGATCAGGCAGGCCACTCCACTCAATTCAATGTGAACGTGATGGTCGATAACAGTGCACCGGTCATCTCACAAGCAACCATCACACCGGGACAAGTTCTTGCAGGCATCCAGACATTGAGATTCTATGCATATGATGCCATCGGCATCAGACAGGTCATGCTCTCCATAGATGAGGGAGCTCCCTTCGAGATATATCGTGGTGAGGGGGGCCTCTATTACGAATATCTCCTGGATACGAGGATCCTATCTGATGGAGACCATTCGATCACCGTTTCTGCCTATGACAGGGCAGGGAACGTTGACGGGTCAACATATGGTATCAAGGTCGACAACTCCGGGCCGGAGATCGCACTTGATTACTACTGGCTTGAGGGTGAAGAAGAGGTCAGGATAGGAGAGATCGGCCAGGGGAACACTGTTGTATTCAAAGCAACGGTCATAGACCCGTCCGGGATCAGTGTGGTTATGATCAACATAGATTCCTCGGGCTGGCGTGAAATGACACCTGACTCCAACGAATCCAATCCGCACACCTACGTTCTCTTCTGGACGACTTCCGGTGCAGAAGGGGGGGCTCATGTGTTCCAGATAAGGACAGCAGATAAGCTGGGGAACGAAGCCCACAGGTCCGGTTTGATCTCCGTGAAGGAATACAAGGAGAAGACCACTTTCATAGAATCTTTCAAGAGTGCTCTTCCGGTGATATGGTTGATAATATTCATCCTACTGATCATCGCGATCGGGATACTATCCTATTTCGGCATCTTGACGAAATGGGCCCGTGGAGAGGGAAGACAACCGAAGGACCCACCACAACAGACCGAAGATCAGGGAAAAGCACTGGATAGACCAAAGAATAAGAATCCTTTCATGAAGAAGAAAAAGGATAATCCAGTTGAAGATTGGGATGATGAGGTCCAGGATAACTGAGATACATCCCTTGATCTCGGGCAGTGACGTTTGCACTGCCCGAGTTCTTTTTTTTATATTTTTCAGATGCAAAGACAAACTTCATATTGTTGATTTCATCCAATCATCAAGCGAATGATATGAATCCTTATTTATCATATACATGTTACATGATGGTTAGGGGAAATTCTAGAAACTCCATTGGAGGTTATTCCATGTTGAAGGGTGTAAATTCGAATTTATCTGTTAGTAAAAGGATCCTGATGATCATGACAGCTGTTCTCCTAGTAGGAACAGTAATGGTATATATTCCAGGAGAAGTGAATGCAGAAACAAAGCCTGGAGGTACGTTGAAGAACGATCAACCAGCCAGGGTTTATACCACAGGATGGTGGTGGAGTACCATTCCAGACGAACTTCAGTTCAAGGTACCTTCCAAGACAAATCATTATACTGCTATTGCGATCGATAACCGTGCTTCTGGAGAGGATTTCGATCTGTTCGCTTATAACGATTACAGTATGTCCCAATCTATTGGATCATCTACCCAGGGGAGTGATGAGATAGATTTCGTTGTGATAGATGGACATACCTACACTGGCAATTACAAATATGCCAATGTCGTCAAGTTCACTGGACAGGATTGGACGGATGGGATCAGGATAGAATCCGATTATCACACTGTATCCGCGGACCTCTATGGATCGGACCCGGATGCTAATGGGTATCTGGATGTTGGTGAAAGAAGGTATTCAATGTGCGAGTACCACGGTACCGGCACCTATTCAGGAACCCTGAGAGGAGAATATCCACTTGTGAACATGTATGACATGTATCTCGATTCTGGTGGAGAATACGACTTCAGCATCTATTCAGTACCATCAGGAGAACATTTATCAATGTACCTTTTCAAAGGTTCGGGAAATTCTGATGATGCCGTTGCCTCGGATACGGCTTCTGCTAATGGTGATTCGCTGAGCTTCATTTACAAACCGGAGGTATCCGGTTACTATGGTCTTTGTGTGATAGACGACAATCAGGCCTACTCAAGTTCAGATAATTATACGGTGGTTATCACTTCCGATTTCGGTATGTCCGCGGAACCAACATCAAAGCTCATTGC
>JAUVBH010000057.1 GCA_030591285.1 Thermoplasmatota archaeon | reverse complement strand
CCGGTAGACGAACTTGGAACCGTTATAATTCCAAAGGCTAGGGAATTGATCGATGATAAGACCTACATGCTCTCTTTGCCACTCGCTAGCTATGAGGTTGGGACCATTCAACCTGTGAAGGAACTGGTGGAGATCGCCAAAGAAAATGGTTCACTTGTCCATATCGATCTCACTAATTCAGCTTTTCAACTACCCTTCAGCGTGAAGGACATTCCAGCAGATCTGATCACCCTATCCTCAAATGACCTAATGGGACCCAAGGGAGTTGGTGCACTCTATGTCAAGAAAGGAACCAAGATCTCTGGATTGATCAAGGGCGGGGGTCATGAAAGGAGTTTGAGAAGCGGATCGGAGAATATTCCCGGGATAGTAGGAATGGGTGCCGCAGCAAAATATTCCATGGACAACATGAAGGAATATGCCCCTCAACTCATGGCAATGAGAGACCATCTCATAGAAGGTCTACTGAAAATACCTGACAGCTACCTAAATGGTCATCCTACACAAAGATCACCGAACAATGCCAATATCAGGTATGATTACATCGAAGGAGAATCCATGCTTCTCATGTTGGATATGAATGGCATATCGGTAAGTTCAGGTTCCGCCTGTTCTCAGAAGAACCTGGAACCATCAAAGACCCTGCTTGCAATGGGTCTGAAACACGAGGAGGCGCACGGAAGCCTCCAATTCACATTCAATTCGTATAACAATATGGAAGATGCTCAATACGTGCTGTCACTGATGCCAGAGATAGTTGAGCAGTTAAGGGAGATGTCCCCTCTTTATAATAACAGGTGAAAAAATGGCAAGATTGGAGTATTCCAAGGTGGTCCTCGAGCATTTCAAGAATCCGAGGAACGTCGGCGAGATGGATGACGCAGATGGTGTTGGCACCGTCGGGAATCCGGTTTGCGGAGATATGATGGAACTGTCGATCAAGGTCGCTGATAATAAGATCGAGGACATCAAGTTCAGGACCTTTGGTTGTGCATCTGCAATCGCAACCACATCAATGCTGACCGAGATAGTGAAGGGCATGAGCCTTGAGGATGCAGAGAATGTGAAATGGGCCGATGTGGTCAAGGGACTGGAAAGTCTTCCTCCTGTGAAGGTCCACTGTTCCCTTCTTGCAGTTGATGCATTGAAAGCCGCTCTATATGAATTCTACAAATCAAAGGGTATTGAAAGAGAAGATCTAAAACCCAAGGAAGAGGAAGAAGATGATCATCATGGTGATTCAGAGAAAGCATGTGGTCCATTGGTCTGATCTTCTACAATGTCCATAAAATAAGCGTTACTTGAATAACCAAGTAATTCTTTCGCTGTATCTGGAGGAAGATTCCTTTGATGAGATGGGTCCGTTTCAGAGTGTTCCAGTCTACAGTATTAGTATCCATTTTATTAGTGGCATCTTTGCTATCTTTTGTTGAAGCAGAACCTTCTCAAAAATTGGATGACCCTGCTGAAGATAACTGGTGGGATATTGATCTCGGTAGTTACCTTGGAGCATCCATGGAACAGAATGGACCAAATATCCTCCACCTAGGTCCGGTCCGTTTCGATCCCATAGATCGAACCTCTCTTTACCAAAAACTCCCATCAGACGTTTCAAATGATCTTTACCTACTTCAGATATCGTGTCCCTCATCAATTGATGCTGTTTTAGATACTGAAGGGTCGCTCTTCTGGATCGTTGACATCATCTCATCGAACACACTTTTGATACAACCTATCAAAGGGATCGATCAAGTTAGAAATGACCTTTCAAAGCATGCAAGATCGATCATTCCATATCATCCATTGTTCAAGATAGAGAATTCACTTTATGACCATATTCACTTAATGGATGGTGAAGGAAGCGCCCCAATGGTTATCGGTCTTTATCAGTATCCTGGTGAAGATCTGAGAACCTTTATCGATGATATATCGTTAGGTCCTATCTACCTTGATGAACCGAGTGGATTGATGGAAGTCGTAATTCCATTGTCAGCTGTATTGAACTTAGTCTCATTTGATGAGATATCTCACATATCACTTTCCAGTATTGAGGAACCAGACAATGATGTCGCAGCTGATATCATTGATGTAGCAGAGATCGTGGATACACTGGGTCTAAATGGAACAGGTCAGATCGTGGCGGTAGCAGACGGTGGACTTGATTCTGGTAGCAACTCCACTCTTCATCAGGATTTCACCGGGAGAGTACACCGTGCATATGCCTATGGGAGACCCGGAAACTGGTCTGACGCAGACATCCACACCTGGGATACCTCCACTGGATCCTGGGATTTCGATGGAGGTCATGGAACTCATGTTGCTGGCTCCGTCCTTGGTGATGGTTCCGCTTCTTCAGGTGACTATCAAGGAATGGCACCTTCTGCAAAATTAGTAATGCAATCAACAATGACATCTACAGGCTCACTCTCGATCCCAGCATATTCCAGACTTTACGGGGATGCCTATCGGTCCGGTGCCAGGATACAGACGAACTCCTGGTCAACGAGGGGATTCTACGCGAACTATACATGGAGATCATGGCAGACTGACCATTTCATATGGAACAACCCTGATTTTCTGGTCCTTTTCTCATCCGGGAACAGAGGTTCTTCAGGGAGCTATCAAGTATCCACCCAGGCGAGCTCCAAGAATGTGATAGCTGTTGGAGCATCAGAAAACTACAGACCTACTTTAGGAGGCTCCTCTGATAATATTTCTCACATGGCAGATTTCTCATCAAGAGGTCCAACTTGGGGCGACCAGAGAATCAAACCTGACGTGGTGGCACCCGGCACATGGATATTATCCACCAGATCTATGCTAATCCCTGACAGATCGAAACATTATTGGGGAAGCAATTCAACCTATTCTGGTGTCAACGACAACTATGCTTACAATGGGGGAACCTCTATGTCCACCCCCATTGTTGCTGGTATGACCACTCTTATCAGACAATACTATGATGATAAAGAGGACATTGATCCTTCAGCGTCACTATTAAAGGCAACTGTCATAAATGGAGCAAGGCCACTCAATGGGCAGTGGTCATCTATCCCCAACAAGAACGAGGGGTGGGGAAGGGTCAATCTTTCGAACTCTCTGGGAGTCCCTGGCAGTGATGCTGGGGTGATGAGGTATATTGACAACTCTTCAGGATTGACCACAGGAACCACTCATTCTCGACTTTACACTGTTGCAAGCAGCAGTAATGATCTGGTCATCACTCTGGTCTGGACAGACTATCCAGGGTCCAATACCAGCTCCACTAAATTGTTGAACGATCTTGATCTGAAGGTCACCGCACCTAATGGGACGGTAATGAACGGCAACGATTTCTTGTCCCCATATAACAGCGCCAGGGACAGTGTCAATAACGTAGAAAGGGTGGTCATCCCCAACCCCAGGACTGGAGTGTACAAGGTAAATGTCTCAGGTTTCTCAGTTATCAAAGGTCCTCAACCATATTCAGTGGTGATCAGCGGCAACCTTTCGGACGCCGTTGGATGGATGGAATGGGAAGAGAAATTCGTTCCAGCAAATGGAACTTCTACAAACTTGATACTCTCCGATTCCAACCTCACAGGAGATGGATGGATCAATATCAATGTCAATTCAAGTTCTGATCAGACAGGTGAGATCATCAATCTTACCGAGATCCAAAAAAGTGGAGTGGGAATAGGCCTTTTCACCGGCTCTATCAAGATCGTGACTGGAACCCCTAATGTCGGCGAGGTGTCCGTGGTTGGGGATGAATATATCACAGCAAAATACAGCGATCAATATCCAGCAAAGACCGTTGAAGCAAGAATGATGGCTTTGCTGAATCCTAAGATACTGAATGTCTCCCATGACGCTTTGGGACGGATCCTGACCTATACTGATAAAGTGATCGTGATCATCAACGGAACATCAGGTTGGACCTCATGGTTCGATGTTGAAGGTCTCTCGGGAAGACATAATATCGATACCTTTGACAATGGCATCTCTCCGGATCAAGTTGCGGGAGACGGAGAATATACAGGGGAGTTCCTTGTTCCAAATCTTGTTCAAGGCAATTTTACAATCAAAGGTTACATTTCAAGACCAGAGTTGGATCCAGCAACACTAGGGTCTGATGATCCTGTCCGGATCAATACAAATATTCCGAGGAAACCCAGGAATCTGACCGCGTCAGTTGTTGATAGAGGCAACTCATTGAGATTGGATTGGGATAGCCCAGGTGATATCAATCTAATGTCTTATATCATTCAGAGGGCTCCTGAATCCGGATCCGGAACTTCAATGCCTGGATCATTCTCAGATGTTGGGGCAACCTCATTCAATCGTACCTATTTCATCGATGATGGATTGACCGACGGAGAGCTCTATTTCTACAAGATCTCATCTTTTAATGTTCTGGGTTACAGATCCGAACCTTCCCCTTCTGTATCAGCTGTACCATTTGACTCTGTAGCTCCCTGGTTCGATCTTTCAGCCCCAACTCACCAAACCGTGATAACCGGAATAGTTGAATTCCAGCATACATCGGAGAACGATTCTGTCCAGGTGGTCTTCGAGATCGCTGAGGATAGGAACAATGACATGATCCCCGATGGTTCATGGTCAGAGATACTCATCGATGATACTCCACAAGACCCATCAAGCTGGGACACTGATATACGTCCTTCAGGTATTGATGAAGGAGATTGGTTCATATTGAGAGCCAGAGTAAAAGATGAGGTAGACAACTGGAACATCTCGGGTTCTTTGGCAAGATACTCCATTGATAACACTCCTCCTGCTTTCCTTGATATTTCCTCTGAGATGGAATTAGCTGTGAATGTCTCGGTATATCATCTTACAGGCACCACCGAACCTGAAGCAAATGTTACCATACTTCAGGATGGTTCGACGATCAGGTTCACAATTGCTGATGGTAATGGAGATTTTGATGCATATCTTGGACTTGAAGTTGGTGTAAATGAGTTTTCCATTGAGAGCCATGATGAATATGGAAATGGTCCCACCGGTTCAATATCTGACCTGTATGTGGTCTACGATCCATATGAACCTCAGATCGATATCCTTCCGGTCGAACCCGTGACCTCATCACCATTCATGTTGGATGGGTCCGGGTCCAGCGATATTGGTCCTGTTTCAAGATTGTCAGGTGTTTGGAATTATTCCTGGGTTGTTGATTTTTGGGATGAGATTTCCATATTCTATGGAGTTTCTCCCTCTGTCCATCTATCGAGACCTGGAACTGCTGTTGTCAAATTGGTGATCAGGGATGCTGCGTATAATTGGAACACCACAACCATCGAGATATTGATCGCAGATGATCTAAAACCGATCGTGTCCAAAGTTGATGATTTCAACGTTTTCGAGGATTCCAATGTAGAGCTAAGGATCCCTGATATCGTTGATAATGACCCTGAGATCAAGACCATCGGCAATTTCACATGGACCTTCTCAGGTCCCGAGACTTTTGTTATCTATGGGAACAACATCAATTTCCAATTCACCACACCCGGTCAATATCAAGGTGTACTTGAAGCAGCGGATTCTGGTGGTAATTCCGGATCTTCGTCCTTCAATGTTACCGTCGTCGATATCACAAATCCAGTTGTTGATGCTGGATCGGATGTTACTGTTATCAAAGGGCGATCAGTTGAATTCTCAGGTTTCAATACATCTGACAATCACCCGGATTTCCCAAGCGGTGCAAATTTCACATGGATCTTCAAAGGTCCTGATCTTGTAATATATGGAATGAACATTTCCGTTAGACTAGGTGATCTGGGAGATTACAGGGTCAGATTGAAAGTTTCCGATGCGGCAGGGAATACACAGACCGAGGAGATAATGCTCCATATCATAACTGATGGGATACCGCCTATGATCAGCAAAACCGATCCCCACCCTGATGCAGGTCCTGTCTCTCCGACAAAAGATTTTATTATCAAATTCGATGAACGGATCGATGAGGATACTCTTGAAGATGGTATTTTCCTGATAGGTCCCACTGGTCTTCCGATACCCATTTTAATTCAAAGGTACTATGCCGATCCACTATTGATGTTTCGTTTTCCAGGGAATCAATTCGTTGTGAAACCAGATGTTGATCTTGACCTTGGGAAACTGTATACTTTGAGGATAACATCTGGATTGAAGGATATCACAGGTGAACCTGCTGAATTGAGGGAATTCGAATATCAGGTGGTACCCGAGATGATCCTGCTGCAATTGAATGGAAAGAATGCTGCAGTGATTGAGAGCAACGGTTTGACACATAACATCTCTGATTTGGAGATCATAGTTGAATTCAGTTCATCTGTTTCTCTCGGTATGAAATTAATATTGGAAAATGAAAATGGTATATCATCTAATATCTTCGGGTTACCCAATGGTAGCACCATGGTCTTTACGTTGAAAGACCTCGAACCTGGTACTTTCAATATAAGTTTCAATGGGACATCAGAATTTGGAGTTTACCTGAAAGATGATAGATCATTCACTCTGGTTATTGAAGAAGAAACGACAAAAGACCCAATTTCAGATAATGAGGTGGATCTTCCCTGGTGGGTTTTTGTTATCGTCGGTTCAGTAATTCTGCTGATCATCCTCTTAGTAGCAATTCTGTTGATAGTTAAGAAGAAAAAGAGTGTTGGAGATAATGTCAGTGAAACCCAACCCTCACAAACACCTCCTCCCCATCAACATATCAGACCTATACCACCTCCAGGACAATTTGGTCGTTGATATGAGAAATATGAAATAGTATCAATGGCTAGTAAATGACGGAGATGAAGGTCCATGGCATTGAAGTTCGGGAGACCCAACAAGAAAATGTCCAAAGGTCATAGTATATGGTCCATCGCCAGGTCCATATTATCTGGGATCTTCCTCACACTTGGTATTCTTCTTGCTTTTCTATCACTTGCTGAACTTTGGGTATCATTCCTTGACAGATCGATACTTGATAACACGTTCTATCTTGATTGGGGACGTGCACCATTGATAATCTTCCTGTCATCAATTCCGTTCTTTATCTTCTATCTGCTCTTGAACCTTGACCGCTTCAGATGGTCAAAGATAGTTCTAAAGAGGTTCAAGACATCGAAACCTCCTAAGAAGATCGAGACAATAGATCTTGATTGATCTAAATGTTCTTTGTAAAACTAAGGTAACAGCGTTGACGCTACATTTGAAGGTCATCTGGAAAGATCACTATTGAGTTCAGCTGCTTTCGATCCTTGGAGCAAGCAGATACCTTGCCCTTCCATGGTCCCCAGAGAATTCGAACTCCATCTTCAGAGGGTAGCTGTTGCCGATGTTCAGAACTATGTCCCTGTTGGCGCCAACTCCTTTCATAAGCTGACTGAAGTAATCAAGTGAAAAGGAGCTCTTTACAGGCTTCTCGAAATTGATCAATTCGTACTGTTCTCCTTTGAGAAGTTCCAGGGTCATGGATGATAGGTCTTCTGATGAGGTCATGATGAGCTTGTCTTCGGTGCAATCGAATGTGATATAATCGGAAATTGATGCAGAGACCTTGAGTCCCTTCTGAAGCTCTCCTGAGTTCAGTTTCAATCCCACCGGGAGCTGAAGATTTGGGACCTTCGGTTCCGAGAAACCTGATGCATCCACCAGCGGCAGTTTGAGCGTCAGATTTGACATGGAGACGACCAATCTATTGTCGCCGTCCAGCTTCAAACTGACCATGTCATCCGCTTTTCCACCCTTCAGGTGTTCCAACAGCCTCTCTACATTGAGTCCCAGATCCATTGGTTCGACCTCATAACCTTCGAAGGCATCCTTCGAAAGTGAAAGGTCAACCATTGCCACATGGGCAGGGTCCACTGCTTTGATCTTCCATCCCTCATCATCAGCTTCTAGCTTGATCTCTCCGACAATGGGTGTTAGAATAGAAAATACGCTTCTCAATGTCTCAACTTTAACTTCTACCTCGAACATATCCATCCCCAACTGGCCGATATAATGGAATACAGCCCTAATCATGGAGGCCGTAAATAAGGTTTACCTAAAGGGGCCCGAAGGAATGGATATGTCACTCCTCATCAAGGTGCTTGTTTCCAGATAAGACCGCCTTTAAAAGTGAGATACCCAGAGCAATAATGATGATGATCACAAGTGGAACCCAACCCCCCCTCAACCAATTTTCATCTCCCCTTTCATCAGTATTTTCCGGGGGTGAAGCCTCCACGATCAAAATGTCGTATGAAAGTTCCCCTTGTCTAATTCGCAGTAAGATCATTCCATCCGTCCT
>JAUVBH010000169.1 GCA_030591285.1 Thermoplasmatota archaeon | reverse complement strand
TTTTAAGATCCCAGCCCATATTGTCCCAGGCATCCTCACCCACGACATACTGCTCCATCAGGGTCTCTTGAAGATCAACTGTCCCGTAAAATGAATCCTCAGTGGCCATATCCATGGGTTGGGATTCTTCAGCGGGAGCATCTCCACCGCTTCCCAGCGGCATTATCGGAATAGCCAGCATCAGAGCAAAGGCCACCGAAATAAGGATCACTCTCATTGTACTTTTCTTGTTGAAAGCATCGAACATATACACACCTCACTCAAGGAATCTGATATACAACGATCGAACTGGACCGTTGAACACACCCTGTACATGAATTTGAATTTAGATTTTTATATATACCCATTGGGATGGTTTCTCCAGAGTATATATAGGTTGTGATAGTGTTTCAAGGCCAGTAATCGTGATGATCCATCATTTCACGATCTTTCCATCCTTCATTCTGATGGTTTTTTTGGTCTTTCTTGAAATTTCAGGGTCGTGGGTGACAATTATTACGGTCTTGTTCAGGTCACGATTGAGTTCCCTGAGGGTCTCAATTATCATCCTGGAATTTTCAGAATCTAATTCTCCGGTGGGCTCATCTGCCAATATTGTTGGTGGATCATTCACCAGAGCTCTTGCTATAGCGACCCTTTGCTGTTCCCCACCTGATAATTGGGAAGGAAGATGTTTCAATCGATGCTTCATACCAACCTTTTCGAGCATCTCTGTTGCTCTTCTTCTTCCCTCTGAACCATAACCATTCGCTTCTTTGATAGGAAGATACACGTTCTGAAATGAAGTTAGAGTTGGAAGCAGATAAAATTGCTGAAAAATGAAACCAAATTTTTTCAAACGGATATCAGAGAGGCGACTTTCGGAATAGGCTGTAATATCCACACCCTCCAAAAGGATATTTCCTTTATCAGGACGGTCAAGAGTGCCGATTATATTCAGAAGTGTTGTCTTTCCAGAACCAGATGGTCCCGTGATACTGATCATCTCTCCTCCATGTATCAAGAGATCTACTTCTCGAAGGGCCTTTACGAAGGTCTCACCCATCCTGTATGTCTTTGATACCCTCTGAAGTTCGATCTCCAACCGTTCTCACCTCTGACTTAAACTGTGACACTCGGAATTAATATTATCTGTTCATAAATCCTGACAAACCGGATCTGGGTAGTATGGTGGTCGCTCTTATTGCAGGGACCAGTGAGAATACAAGGACCAGTATCAACAGGTATATGAAACTAGAAAGGACAACAATAGGTTCGAAACTGGCAAATTCTATGTTCACTCCATAGAGATCCCTCAGATAGTGATCCAGGGTGGAAGCTCCTATACCTCCAGGGATAAGTCCAACAACGGCTCCGATACCTGATAGTACCAGTGAATCCCTCACCGTCTGGAGGAAGATCGTCCTTCTTGATATACCGATCGCCCTCATGATGGAAATGTCTGTCCTTCTATCCTCCACATCTATTATCATGATCGAGGATAGAAATAGAACACCGATAGATATTGAAGCAGCTGCAACAGAGATGGCAAAGACCTCCAGAACAAGAACCTCCTCATCAATTCGATACAGGCGATTCTCCTTTGTGGTTACCTCCAAACCAGGGAACCTCTCCTCAAGTTCCAGATAAACTTCCCTCTTCTCGATCGAGGAAGATCTTGATGGGGCGATATCGATATAGTATGCAGTTGCAAGGTCATGACGAATTCCTTCTGGAGTCACTATCTCATGATTCTCAGTGGCATACTGAAGCTCACCCAGATGGACCATGGCAATACCTCCAATGAGTTCTGCCGTAAGCCCGGAGCCAACAAGTGAGGTGTCTATCCCTCCGACTATAATGTAAATTGCAGATATGGAACCTGATCCGTTGATCTGATAGATCGTATCCCCGATCTCAAATCCATATTCATCCAGTAGATTGTTGTCCAGTAGCAGCTCGCCGGTCCAGTTTCCTGTGTAATTGGATTCATAGAAAGGATCCCCTCCTTCCTGGAACCAGCCTTGAAATCTAAGAAGATCCGATCTGATGAATAGCTCGTTCCCATCCCCCATGAAATCTCGGGCCATGTCAGGAATAACACCTACCATACCAACAGTTCTGGTCTGTGTATCTGCATTAATACCGATCCTATCCCCGACCTTTAGGTCCGATGGACCATCTTCAACGAATGCCAATTTTCCAAGAACTGTCAACAGCGGCATCACTGATCCAAGATCATCAGACTGTTTCAATTCTAGTGCAGTTTCATGGGAGTCCTCAATGTTCGGGTCCAACCCGAGAGATGAAACAACAACATCCCGAGGAGAATCTGACAACCTTTCTTCCGAAGCTCTGTGAAGACCGAGGGAGATCGATGTTAGGGATAGAAGCATGGAAAAGGATATCATTATGGCAAGGACGGTAAGCAAGTTACGGGCCCATCTCCTCCTCAATCTGCCAGAGGCCATTATATATCCCTCCTTATGGCTTCGATCGGAGATCGTCTTGCTGAGATGACTGCTGGTAAGAGTCCCGAGACCATTGCAAGTACCAATATCGAAAACAGGGTCCAGCCAATGATAACAATATCAACTCTAAAGGGTTCAAAAGTTGAGGGTAATCCTTGGAAGAAATCCTGAAGGAAAACATTCAATCCGTAATTCATGGTGATCCCCAGGATGATCCCGATCAACCCTCCAGCTATATAGTACAATAACGAATTCTGTATGACTATGAGGAATATTTTGCCAGGAGAGAAACCAATTGCCCTAAGAACTGAAAGCTCCACTGTTCTCTCCTTAGTAGAGATCATGAATATGGTTGATGTGAATATCAGACAAACCACAAATGTAACTGAGATTACAATGGCAGAGAAACCATCTAGTATCGTTGTGAATTTGTATAGTTCTGAAAGAAAGGATCCTCTCGTATAGAGATCAACGATATCCCTGAAAACAAATTGTTCAGAATCTGCCCATTCCACAACCGTTTCAAGATCTGTTCCCGGTGGATATGCAAGTAGGATCTCTGTCATGGAATCCTTGTCTAGCAATCCTTTCATGAATTGCAGTTCACCCAGGTGCAGCATTATTGAACTCGATCTTTGTGAAAGGGTATCAATGTATACACCCTTTACTTTGAAATCCATTGGATCTTTGGAAGTCATTCGTACTGAGATAGATATCGTATCGCCCATTCCGATCTTGTTCTGTTTTGAGAATTCTTCGGAGATCATTACTTCCAATGTGAAAGTTGATCTGTTTATTGTAATTCCTGCAAGATGATCTTCTCTAACTGGATCATTTTCGTGGGAAAACCATCTACCATCAAGGACCTTGAACTGATTGAAATGATTCTCTGCCCCAGGAGTTACTCCATGCGTGATCACTTCACCCATGTCCTCTCCTTCACCATAGAACAATGTATCACGCAGTCTTGGTGATATATGACTTGGAGGAAAAGGTGAATTTTCTATCTCTCTGATAACTGCCCAACCTGAGTCAAATCTTTGAAGGTCCAATAACAATGGATTCAATGAATCTGGTACCACATAGATATCTGATCCCACACCATCAATCGCTTCCCGGGAACTTTCTCTGACACCCACACTTAATGATGACATGGTTATGAATAGAGCTATAGAAGAGGATATGGCCAGCAATATAACAGCTGACCGAAGGCGATAATTTCTGGGGTCAAATACCAGGAACACGGAGATTGATAGCGAAAAGAGGATTTAAAGATTGACCAACGTACATAGAAGTATCTATGTTGTGAAAAAAAAATAAAAAAGAAGAAGCTGGAACTATCAGTAGATACCCAGCTTCTGATCTTTCTCTATATGCCTTCTCATTTCCTCTTCCTCGACCTTCTCCTTCCTGTTCTTGTATTCGATCCAAAGGACGAGTACGATCCACAGTGGGATGAAGATCCAGGCCATGGTGAACACGATCTGGTAGACAGAGTTCGCCATAACCGAGTTGGCCAGTTGAGGAACAAGCAGGAACTGCAGGATAGCCTGTATGAAGGTAGCCCCCAGTATGAGCAATATTACAAATCCGATGATAAGCGAAAGGATGAAACCCATAATGTAATAATTGTTTATCACCGGTGTAAGACTGAACTCACCTGAGGATCTCTCTTTTGCATACTTTATGATCTCGTTGAACCTGTGGGCTCCGTTGAACAGTTCAAGCATGAATATGAAAGACATACCGAACAGGAACAAGAAGATCCACTGACCCAATGTGGTTTGACCCAGATCAATAAGAGCTGGATTGTCAAACCCGATATGGGTGATACCGATGATCATGGATATGGCTCCTGCAGCATACAGGAAAGCTATCATATCCTGGCTCATCCAATTTAGTATCTTCAAGGAGGTCAGGAAGTTTGCAACAAGCAATCCACCTGTGATGAGAAGAGCAAATATCAGATAGAACACAATGAAAAGAACTGTGCTCGATCCGAAATAAACTGACCATCCCTTCAACAAAATGAAGAAGGCCAGCAATAAGGTCCATACCCACAGAATGATACCGGTTATCGGTATTCTCGTGGTTTTTATTGGATTATAACGTGTCACGAACTGGGAAGACAACATCAGGAGTCCGCCTATTACATAGCCGAAGATCCCGAAAAGGGTCAGATTGCCCAGAACGGCCAAGGTCATCAGGAAGAAACCTCCGATCCAGAACGCC
>JAUVBH010000204.1 GCA_030591285.1 Thermoplasmatota archaeon | reverse complement strand
TCCGATATTCACACCGCCAGAGAATTGGAATGTCACCCTTGTCAAAGGATCAGAACTAACGATAAATTTGACAGACATGATCGGGGATATTGAAGGAGATGACCTGACGGTCAGTGTGGTTCCTTCCGAAAATGTGATGGTGGATGGATTCAACATTACGGTAGAATACAGCGGAACTCATGTTGAGGATCAGGACACATTGAATATCACCGTGTCGGATGGAGAGCTGTTCACTGTTGCATCACTCATAGTGTATCTTACCGATCAACCTGTTGTTGACGATGATGATGACGACATCATAGTTGACGATGACGACGACGATGATGTGAATGACACCGTTGGTTCGGTGAAGGTCACCCCAGGAGAGGACTCATGGACCCTTGAGGTAGAGGGAGATGATGGGCAAACCTTGTTCTTTGTGATCGAAGATGGAGAAGGAAGCAGGACCTCATATCCTTTGACCTACAGCGATGGACTGTATACTGCTGAGATCCCAGCTAATGATGCCGTTGAGGGAAGCGATTTCTGGATTTCCACTTCTGAAAATGGAGAACCACTTGAGATCGCTCCCCAGGGCAATTTACCGGCATTGATCGAGAAGGAGGATGATCCATTCCCGATCTGGATCATCATTTTGATCATAGTAATTCTGGTCGTGATCATTGCAGTTGTGATCTTTGCTATTTCACGGGGGAAACCCGAGGAAGGATTCGAAGAGTGAGTTAAATTGTAACGAAAGGGGCTGTCTGGCCCCTTTCCTCCCCTGATGGGGAAACCCGGGAAAAGTTGATATAAGTCCAGACTCAATCCATTTCACGGTCTATTTGACCATCAACGATCCATGAGGGATAGGACATGAGAGCGAATAGAAGTATAATTATGATAATAACTGCGTTATTCTTACTGACAGGTTTCCTTCCGTTAATACCAGCGGCATCTGCTGAACCCACCACACGTGCAGATCCAGATTACGAAGGGACCTTAACCACAGATCTAACACTTGGAAGGGGCACCTATACTTTCGATGATCTGCTCGTCCCACGGGAAATCACTCTCACACTTGAATTGGGAGCGGTACTCACCCCCTATACTGATGCATATTTGTATGTCCAGGGAACCCTGATCATAAAAAAGTCCTCCCCTGTTTCAGCAACATTTGGTTCTCCAACTGGCAATAATTGGGAGGGGATCCGTGTTAGCGGTTATGGAAATGCCATGATGGAAAATTTCTCAATGTATAAGGCCACCCGTGGAATATATGTTGAAGGAATGGGAACAACATCCACCATCAAAAACGGATCCATCATAGGTTCAGATGAAGGTATATATTACCACAATCTCAATGCCAAACAGACCCTGGAAAATGTTCTACTATCATCAATATCAACTTATGGATTGAGGGTAGACAATTCCATAGCCAACATATCCATTTCAAAAGTAAGTATGAGATATCTTGTAGGCACTGGAATTGCGATCCAGGATTCAAACAATGTCAATTTTAAAGGGATCACGATAATGCAAACCCAAAGTTATTGCTTCTATGTGATCAATTCCCATAACATTACACTGAATGGTTTCACCTTCAATGACAATACATCCCTTCATGAAACTGCCGGATTCTTCTTCCTTGGTGAGGTCAATGATATCACCGTCAATAATGGGGCCATAGAAGGTGTGAATTTTGCCTTCGCTTTTGCTACACAACCGGGAAATAGGATCAATATCTCCAATGTGAGAACAGGTAGTAAAGTGGCTGACGTAATGGTAAATACAGTTTCCCAAACAACCGGAGATATATATTTCATAGACTGCGATCTTGATTCGGCAAAGAATACAACTCGATTGAATGCAAACTCCTATGACTTTACAATAACTTTCATAAACACCACCTGGAACAGTATAAGACCAATCAGTGTACCAAATCTGGGATCGGTCAAGATCTTCTGGTATCTCGAGGGTGAAGTTGTCAACGGCAACGGGGAAAGGATCACAAGTCAACTTGTCTTGAATCCAGGGCCCATCTATCAGACTGGAACCTATGAGATCCCTAATGGATACCTTCCAAAGACGATCATTGAAGGAGGATCTGTTACAAACCGAGGAACGACCAAGCCAACCAATAGGTTCATGTTCCAATCCACAGATCTTCCGGTCAATTCGTATACGACAGGTTTGATCTATATCGATCAATACACGTTCTGGACGATCATGCTGGACCTCAACCCAATTCATACACTTCCAGCAACAATGGATGTCGATGAGGATCAATGGCTCGATATTGATCTTTACGACCACTTCGATGATCCGGAAGGAGAGGATCTGGAATATAATATTACCACTTCGGACAATATCACTCTGGAAAGGAACGGTGGACTCACCAATGGCGAGATCAAGATCAAGAACCGTGTAAAAGATTGGTTTGGGACCGGATGGATGGAGATAAAAGCAACTGATCCAGCAAACAATTTCACAAGGGCAAATGTGACCATCAATGTCCTGCCGATCAATGATGCTCCATATTTTAAAACTCCACTGCCAGCACCAGTGATCGATGAGGATGGATGGACCTGGTTGAATCTCACTGGGAAGATAGCTGATGCTGAGAATGATGATATCAGTGTTTCATTCCCGGAAAGTCCCAAATATGTTCTTGACTGGGATGAGGAGAAACTGAACCTTACTATTACACCTGCAGCGAACTTCAACGGACTTCTGGAGATCGAGATCAATCTCACCGATGGTTCTGCATGGATGACCGATATTCTATATGTCATAGTCAGATCGATCAATGACCCACCTGAATTCACCATTAGATACAGGAACAGTGACGAGGTCGGCATGGGTGAACATCCACAACCGGAAGGTCCACCGTTGGCAGTATATCTCTTCGAAATTGATGAGGATACTTCTGTATCCTTCACGGTTGATGCCACAGATGTCGATAACACGACCCTGACCTACATCATCGACCCCGCACAGCTGATGCATGGGGCCCTTGATGTTGACCCGTTGAACCTTCAGAACTTCACCTACACACCATTCACAAACGATTTCGCAGGTGACCTTGTCAGGATCGTTGTATCGGATGGTGAAGTTTCCATTATCAAGTGGATCTGGTTCAAGGTATCAGCCGTGAACGATGATCCGGTATTCGATGCACCTGATCCCTGGGAAGTTGATGTGGAGATCGGAATTCAGTTCGATCTTGATATCGGGGGAATGATATCCGATGTTGATGGAGATAACTTGACCATCACCGTCGATCCATCAACCTACATTACTGTAAGTGGAACCACACTTGAGATCCTCGTAACGGACACATACAAGGAGACGTCCATGGCGATCACTGTAACCGTTTCCGACGGAACAGTTGATGTTGTAATGACCTTGACACTCTTCATGGAAAACTGGGTAGAGACCTTCATCGACACCTGGGAGATCGACCCAAAGACCGATATGTGGAAGATCGAGGTCGCAGCAGAGGAAGGATTGGACCTCTTCTTGGTCGTTGAAGATGCAGGCGGCAACCTGACATCATATCCAATGGTATACGATGAGGATGGAATGTATACAGCCGAGATACCGGAGGATGTTGGTATGGAAGGTCACTCCTACTGGATCTCGGAGGAAGAAGATGGAGAACCTATTTCCACCAGCTACGAAGAAGCACTACCAGCACTGAAGGAGAAGAACGATACGAACTTCCCATGGTGGATAATAATCCTGATAGTGATAGTGATCGTCCTTGCGGCCATAATACTCTACTTTGTCTTCGCCAGGGGTGGCGGTTACGGTGGTGAAGTTGGTGACATCGAAGATGAAGAGTGATCTGTAGGACCATATTCAGACCTTGGGAGCAAACCCGGACCTGAATATCAACCTGTTGAAGAACACCACCCATAGAACTGGTGCTATCAATGCAATGGCAGCAGGCAGTATGCCCGCAACTGGCAGGATCACAAGCAAACTCAGGGCGAAGGAAAGGATCTCGTGGATAGCAAAAGTTTTCAGAAGTCTGCTTCGTTTGAATAGTGGATCTGATCGAAGGAAGGTCAATGAATGTATGAATATGGCGATTCCCAGGATCAGAACTCCCATGATGACCCACCGTCCCCAACCAGCATCTTCGGAGATGAACAATCCGAATACTGCTGCGGTTCCAAGGAAAGCACCTCTCAATAAGTAGCTCCAGACAAGAAATGGTCCGGATA
>JAUVBH010000293.1 GCA_030591285.1 Thermoplasmatota archaeon | reverse complement strand
CCTAATGTGCGAGCAGCATGTGTCATGGTAACACCTTTGAATAAAAGTTGACTTTGTTATATTAAAATAATTCCCCTTCATCTCTCAAAATGATTTTGGGAGGCCTCTGAAAGATCCCATCAATATGTCCAAGGAAATAAGGGACAATACAAATATCACATTCTAGTCTTCATAGTGATAATGAGCAATGCATTGAAATTAGGTGATATCGCTCCAGACTTCAAACTCAAGGATCAATCGGGAAAAGAGTTCCATCTCCGGAAAGCACTCGGAAATGGACATCTGGTGATATACTTCTATCATCGGGATAACACATCCGGTTGTGTAGCTCAGGCAAGTGCTTTCAGGGACCACTACCAGGATTTTAAAGATGCAGGAGCTGAGGTGATAGGAATATCATCAGAACCTGAAGAGAAGCACATGTTCTTTATTGGAAAACATTCACTTCCTTTCACGCTTCTAAGTGATCCAAAGGGTGTGGTTCGTGCACTGTTCCGAGTGCCAAAGACGTTGGGAATAATTCCAGGAAGGGTTACCTATGTTCTGGATAAAAATGGAACAGTGAAGTATATCTTCAACTCCCAGATCAAAATTAAAGATCACGTAACAAAGACCCTTGACATCATCAAAGAACTTTAGATGTTTGAAAGAACCAAGGCGCAAGATATATGTTCATCCTGTTTTTTAGGGGCAGGTAGTCCATGACCGCTGTGGAGCGGTCCGGGTCGGTATGCGCAGCCTGAATTATTGGGATCCGACCACCCGTGACATCGTCTGGACAGGAGATGATGCACATGGAGAAGCAGAAAGTAATCATAATGGGAGCCGCCGGTCGTGACTTCCACAACTTCAATCTTTTTTTCCGCCAGAATAGCGAATACGAAGTAGTAGCATTCACAGCAACACAGATCCCAGGGATCGACGATAAGATGTATCCGTCCGAACTTTCCGGAGATCTGTATCCAAATGGTATCCCCATCAAACCAGAGGATGACCTGGAGAAGCTGATAGCAGAGAACAATGTGGACACCTGCATACTTGCATACTCTGACCTTGCATACAACACAGTAATGAGGCTTTCTGCCCGTGTCAACGCTGCGGGTGCGAACTTCATGCTCATGGGTCATCGTGATACCATGGTCAAGTCCACTAAACCTGTGATAGCGGTATGTGCTTCTAGGACTGGCTGTGGCAAGTCCCAGACCACAAGATATATCGTTGAACTTCTCAGGGATATGGGAAAACAGTGCGTTGCGATCAGGCATCCTATGCCCTACGGAGACCTTGCGAAGCAGGCCGTTCAGAGGTTCGCAGATTATTCCGATCTTGACAAGCATGATTGCACCATAGAGGAGAGAGAAGAATACGAACCTCATATCGACAGGGGCTCAATAGTGTATGCTGGGGTTGACTACGAAGCAATTCTCAGAGAAGCTGAGAAGGAAGCTGACGTCATCTTGTGGGATGGCGGGAACAACGACATGTCCTTCATCAAACCAGACCTGATGATCACTGTTGTGGACCCACACAGGCCAGGAGATGAGATCTCATACTATCCAGGAGAGGTCAATGTTCTCATTTCGGATATTGTTATAATCAACAAGGTGGAAACCGCATATCCTGAGGATATCGAAGAGGTCAGGGCAAATGTCAGGGAGATCAATCCCAATGCTATCATTATCGATGCAGCATCCCCGGTCTCTGTTTCCGATCCGGATGCCATCAAGGGAAAGACAGTTCTGGTCGTCGAGGACGGACCAACGGTCACCCATGGTGGAATGGGATATGGAGCAGGTTATATCGCAGCTACAAAGTTCGGAGCTGGAGAGATAGTCGATCCGCACCCGTATGCGGTTGGTAGTCTTATCGGGACCTTTGAAAAGTATGATCACCTCGAGGATGTGCTTCCAGCTATGGGATATGGTGACAAACAGGTCAAGGACCTTGAAGAGACCATCAACAACACTCCATGTGATGTTGTTGTCACCGGCACCCCGATCGATATCAGCAGGGTGTTGAAGGTCAACAAACCACTCTTCAGAGTAGGTTACGACCTTCAGGTCATTGGCAAACCGGACCTCAAGTCCCAATTAGAGAAGTTCCTTCAGTGAACTTTTCTATCAGTATTTTGGGGGCTCTTTATTGGGCCCCTTTTCTTTCACTTTTAATTATATCCCTCCCAATGTTTTCCTTATCTATCCGGTCCTGGTTCATTTTACAGATAGCTTTGGAAGCTTGAAATCATTGAAAAGCACTATATGGCCGACATCATATTATATCAATTGATACCTGATAGGTATCAGTGATATGATGTCAACCCAGGTGAATGTTAGACTGGATGAGATCCTCCTGAAAGAGATAGACACATTGACCAAGGTCCTTCATATCTCGAGGACGGATTGGTTGAGAGTGAAGATCGCCAGAGCTGTCAAAGAAGACACATTGAACCTGAAAGAGGCAATAGCGATGGAATATGCCAAGGGCAGGATAACTGATGAAGAGCTCAAAGAGCTTCTTGGGGCCGATGCAGAGGATGTGAAATACATTGTTCGGCAGATAAGTAAGGGAAAAGAAGAGATCGATGAGATGATAGAGAAAGGGTTATTGTGATGGTCTCATTCGCAATTGACACCTCTGCTCTGGTCTCAATCGGCCACACAGATCTATGTGATGTTGTGGCTGGTAATTTTGATTTGATCGTAACCTCAAAGATCAT
>JAUVBH010000044.1 GCA_030591285.1 Thermoplasmatota archaeon | reverse complement strand
GGATCGCATACGATCAACCCCCTGCCCTCAAGGTGGAATTTATTCCGACATACATTTCCCACCTCGAACACTGCCCCGTGTTTGATCAAGATGCCCCTCGGCAGCTCCATGAAGGGGAACGTCCTGAAATCGTCATTATCTTCCATGATACCGTCTCTAGAAGATATAGGGGTTATTTTTAAACTTTCCACGGTGATAAAGTCAAAATTTCATGGAATGATTGTGAAACATTTATATCACCCCAGTCCAATTGGTCGCTTGATAAGAGATGTTCCCTGTTGCAGATCTGATGTTCGATGCAGAAAAGGATTACGACCTGGCGATCGTACTTTCTGACAGAGATGAATTCCTGTCCGATGTTATGAATGCGGTGAAGACCGAGAGGACCATTGTCCTTACATCAAGAGGGACCGATGTCAATGTCAGGGAAGGTGTGATCTATTACACCTATGCAAGGAACCTGGAGAATTCCATCTACTTCATGGATTTCATCGAACGGTTGATCTTCAGGATATTCCTGGGTGGGTATATCACGGAGGATATGGAGGTCATTCTGATCTCCGATTATCCCTTCAAATTCCTTCTTGAGTTCCAATCTTCTGCAATGCCATTCTACCGTGTGATGAACGAGCTATCCGATATTGTTGACAGGGAGGTCATGGAAGCTCTTCTGAAGATCGTCTTCGAGATCCATCTGGAAGGCAGAGAGGGAAAGCACATAGGAACGCTTTTCATCGTGGGTGATTCTGAAAAAGTACTCGAGCACTCCAAACAGCTTGTGATCAACCCATACCACAACCAGGATGATGAAATTCGTTCAATACTCAACAAGGAGAACTGGGAATCCGTGAAGGAGTTCGCCCAGCTCGATGGTGCCTTTGTCCTTGATCCGCAAGGGCGGGTCCTCAATGCAGGTAGATATATCCTTGTTGATCCCCAGGTGCAGACCACCGGCGGTCTTGGTGGAAGGCATCTTGCTGCAGCTTCCATCACATATACCACCAGCTGCGTCTCTTTTGCACTGTCCTCCTCCGGCACCATAAGGATATTCAGGAATGGGAAGGTCGTTCTGAAGGAGGACCTGAACTGATGTCGGAGGCATGAGTAAAATTGGCTCTGTTCCAACCTATCGATGACGTATTGATCGCTCTTCTACTTTTGATGCTTCTCAGCAGGGCTCTTGGTCTGCTTTTCAAACGGGTCAGGATCTCTCCCATTGCAGGAGAAGTTCTGGGAGGTGTTCTTCTCTCCCCACTGATCCTTGGACTTCTTTCAGAGCAAGGGAGCATTGGAACCCCTGAGTTGATCACATTTTCTGAATTTGCAATAATCGTGATAATGTTCCATTCCGGACTCCATACCGATTTCTCCTCCTTCCGGCAGCAAAAATGGACATCCATCATCATCGGTGCCTTGGGTGTTGTGGCATCTTTCGCTTTGATCTTCGCCCTGTCATATTGGGTAT
Source organism: Thermoplasmatota archaeon (assembly GCA_030591285.1). GTDB lineage: Archaea > Thermoplasmatota > Penumbrarchaeia > Penumbrarchaeales > Penumbrarchaeaceae > JAFGLL01. The sequence continues at coordinate 7,754 of JAUVBH010000044.1, read as the reverse complement.
TTGGAATGCAGCTTGAAACAGCACTTTTTCTTGGAGCGATCCTTTCGAACTCAGCGATAGAGGTGTCCTCTGCAATGCTGGCCAATACCAAATATGACAAATTGAGGACGATCGTGGTTGGAGCCAGCTTCATTGATGACATACTTGCTGTCTTCGTTCTGGGAGTTGTCCTATCCTTTGTCAAGACCACTCCGGGAATTCTTCTTCCTGTTTTCGGAGAGATAGATGGAATTGCATCGTCCATACTCAGTCTGGGATGGACCTCATTGAAGGTCCTTGCATTTCTGCTTCTGACATTCTACATATTGTCCAAACTCTCCCACAAGGTGTTCGATCGGTTCGTAGGCAGGGGTTTTGAGGTTCTGCTCTCTGTAGGTTTCCTCTTTGCCTTGACACTGGGAATTTTTGCCAGAGCTGTGGGACTTCACGAGGTCATCGGTGTTTATCTGGCAGGTTTGATCTTGAGCCAATGGGGTGTGATGCCAGATCCGATGCTGACCAGGGGGATCGCCTGGATGAAGTTCAAGGAATCCTTCACCAACATGATGGAGGCGCTCTTTTCACCGATATTCTTCGGTGTCGTGGGATTACTACTGGGATCGAACCTTGTCAATGATGGCGGGGATTCTGTCCTCTACATCATCATCGGTGTCCTGGCCTTCTCGTTCTTCGCCTTCATGGGGAAAATTGTGGGTTGTGGAGCTGGAGCCCGGATAAAGAAGATAGCCCCATCTGGAGCTCTGCTCATTGGAGTTGCCATGGGAGGAAGGGGAGCACTTGAGTTCATATTGATCAAATCCGGTCTTAAGGAAGGTTTGCTCTCACCCGACGAATTCTCCATTATCATCATCGTAACATTGATGACGATACTGATCACACCAATTCTCTATTCCATCACCCAGAAGGTGAAGGAAAAGGACCTTGATGATACCGATCTATAACGGGTTCTGAGGCGGAATGTAGGTCTGCTGTGGTTGTGTTGGAGGCAGCTGCTGCACCGGTTGGGGTGGAAGTTGCGTTTGAGGTTGCTGCACTGGTGGAAGAGGTCCTCCGGATGCCGCAGGTGGCATTGCAGGTTGCTGAGGTGGAGGCATCATCTGAACAGGAGCTGCTTTTCTTTTCATTAGAACCAGCACCATTCCCATAACCACAATTATCAGAATGAATACAATGCCAACGAACACTACGATCAGAAGCGTTGTATTGTCTGTCTCGCTGGTGGTCGTTGAATCCTTATCTCCACTCTTTGGATCGGTGATGACATCCTCAACAATATGGATGTGGAAGGATTGTGTCAGGACCTCTGTCTGGAGGTCTGCTTTGGTACCATCCTTTACAACGATCTTCAGAATATAATCACCGGATTCCAATTCAGAAGTATTCCAGATGTAGGAACTTGATGTGATCGCCTGTGCTTCATAGATAGGCATCCAGCTGATGAGAGATGCGTCACTGTAATAGAGATAGTACTTCAGAACATCACCATCGGCGTCCTCACCGCTCCAGGAGATTGGTATGTCCCCCGTGTTGTTCGAGTCTATCGTGGGGGCCCCTATCAAAGAAATGGATGGTGTATCAGGATTGTTGACCTCGAATTCAGGATATATGAAAGTGGTGGACTGACCGGTCAATACCGGGTCAGCAACTGTTATCCTGATCTGGTATTCGTCATCTTCGAGGTCCAGCGTATCAAGGTAGAATGTTCCCGTATTCGGAACTGCTTCACCTAGTAGGTCCCATTTGATCCCGTCTTTTGATATATGGAAAGTAGGGGTAAGAAGCTCTGATTCACCCAGATCAGGGTCGCTGAGAGTATAATAGAATTCAGCTGTTCCGGAGACTGGACTCCTTGGAGCTTGAGCGTTTAGTACTTCTGGCAGGTCGGGATTATAGACCTTGAATTCCACGATGTGTGGTTCAGCATACTCTCCGTGGCTGTCACGGACCATTATTCTGATCTGATAGTCCCCATCCCCCATCTCCAGTGAAAGTGTGTCGAATTCGAATGAACCTGTGTTGGATTGAGAACTGACCAGCTTTTGCCAGATCCCATCGTCAACATTCATGATGGAAAGATCATACTTCATGTCCTCTGCTTCATCCTCCTCATCCATAGTGTCCCATGTGAATTCGATGGTACCTGACACCTTCTCTCCCTCGGATGGGAAAGTGATGAGATTCTCGGGTGGGTCATTATTGAAGATAGTGAACTGGTTCGAGATCGTGGAATTGGTCAATCCCTTGGGATCTGTTGCCTTAACCCCGATAATGTATTCTGATCCATCAGGATGTGCCGAGGTATCGAATGAATATGATCCGGAATTGGGGATGTCCGTCGCCAATGTCTCGAAAGTGGCTCCAAGATCGGAAGAGAGGGTGACGTCTATGGATAGAAGGTTCTTATCATCCTCATCATCTGAGGACCACCATCTTACCGTCCCGGTCCCTGTCATGACCTCCCCATCCTCCGAAGGGAATGCGATCACAACATTTGGCGGGTCAGGATTGTTGATCTCGAACTCGAATGGAAGTGCAGCTTCTCCTATCATGTCATCTGAATCCATTGCAACGACCTTGATCTTGTAATCATCTCCATCCGGGATCCTTGGGTCGAAAGTATCCCAATCATAGCTGCCGGTGTTGGGAACATCCATCTCAATCGGGACCCAATCTCCCCTGCCCTTTGCATAATATAGGTCCACTGTGAGGTAATTACCATCCTCTTTGTCCTCAGCTCTCCACTGGATCTCGAAGACCCCCTCTACATGTCCGAGATCATCGATATCGTTGGCCATGCGATCTTCTTTAAGTTGGACGAGAGGAGCCTCTTTCTGGAGGACCTGGGCAGTATAGATGTCCTGTCCGATCCATCCAAGCCGGGCATTCGCGTTAGTCCCATGTCTTCTGGGATATGCATCCTGGACCAGTGCCACATGGGCTTCGACATTGGTGTTGGTGAACGTGTCACTTTCAACGGTGAATGTAAACTCCACCCATGCGTTATTGGATGTGTGTCCTGCGTGTGTCTCTATGCTGATCATTGCTGGAGTGTTCCTTGCAGAGATGGAGCTCCTGATCCGATCATCAATGGCAGTATTGTTTGCAGAAGAACTACCCCCAACCCAAGGGTCCACACCATCAATTACATATCTTGGGATGCCTCCCTGAAGGGAATATGAGTCTCTCCTCTCCACAGCACTCGCAAGGGGCTCACCGACCCCATATGTACCTCCACCTGAGTGCCATTCAACTCCGATGTATTTGTCCGGAAACATGGTCTCATCCATGTCCAATCTGTTCAAGGCCCCAATTACTCCGGTGCAATAAGTACACCATGTAGCTGTGAAATCCTCGACCATGATCCTCTGCTGGGTCCCTGTTGAAATGGTCTTACCATCCAGTGTGACGAAAATTGCCTGGTATATATCAGCGCAGGATGCTGTTTCCCCCCCCGCCCCGGCGTTCTCTGTCTTTGTGACCCTATTGCCGCTCTGGATCATTATTACGAAAGCAATATCATCCCAGGGGTTTGCCTCCACATCTGCACCATTATGGGGGTCATTGCTGGTATAGAAATTCGGTTTAGGAAATGAAACGTTCAGTGTTTCCTTGTAACCCATTAGTCCCTTTGAGGGAGCTTCATCAGCACCCACCGTGGAAAATGGAAGAGCCGTGAAGAGGAGACCGATCAAAACTATTAGGGGAATAGCCAACTTTAGAGCTTTCAACATATCACCTTCGCTGTACGAACAAAGGAGCATGTAAGCTACTGATATTTTATTATTGTGAGAGTACAAAAAAAATGGGGCGGTTAGAGAACCGCCCCATTGAGATATTGTTCCAACTTAGACCGTTGGAGGTGCCTGTGGAGGGACTTCAGGTGCAGGGGCCGGAGCTGGCTGTGGCTCTGGTGTTGGAGCAACCGGTGCTTGCTCTGGAACAGCTGGAGCCTCTTCCGGAACTGGAGCTGCTGCCTCTGGCTGGGCAGGTGCAAGCTCTGGTTCCTGTGGGCCTGGTGCTGGTGGAAGTCCTGGTTGTGTTGCTGGAGCAGCTGCGAGCTGTCCTACATCAACCTGTCCTGGAAGTCCGGTCGTTTGAGACTGTTGCGGAAGCCCACCCGGTGGTGGAAGCTGGTTTGCAGCTGTCTTCCTCTTGTTCATTATCAGAAGTCCTCCGATCAGGAGGCCTATGATGATGAGAACAATGACCGCAATGACTATTCCCAGGATCAGTCCAAGGTTGCTTTCATCTCCATTATCCTGAGGTGTGATGATGTCATCGTCGTCATCATCATCGATTATCACTCCTGCTTTCTCCTTCACAGTGAAAGCTGTGGTGATAACCTCGGATTCGAAGCTGTCCCTTGTATCCTCGACCACAACGATCTTCAACTCGTAATCGCCGGCAGGGAGTGTGCTGATATCCCAGTTCAGACTGGTTGATGTGATCCTGAAGGCACCAGGAACTGTGGTCCATCCTGAGTCTCCAACAGGCCTGTAATATGCTGTATAATACAGTTTGTCTCCCTCGGCGTCACTTCCAGACCATGAAGCAGATACTGTATCCTCATGCTCGATGGATGGATCAGGTGAGGAGGTCATCTCAATGGTGGGTGCATCATTGTTATCCACAGTGATGTCCATGAACAGATGCTCGACCGTCCTGTTGAATTCTCCAGGCTGGCAGTCTGCGATGACCATCTTGACACTGTATGTACCATCATCCAGACCCGTTACATCCATGGTATATGATCCCGTATTGGCCATTCCCTCTTCAAGAGTATTCCAGATCTCACCATTGGTGGAGTAATAGAACCATACCTTCAGACCATCGGTCTCGTAGGGGTCATCATCCTCTGCATACCATGTGAAACTTGCTGCTTTCTCTACGGGTGCCGTAGGTCCACTTGCGCTGATTACCTCAGGGGTGTCTGGATTGTACACCGTGAAGAGTACCTGACTTGCATCGGAAAGCTCTCCTCTTGAATCTGTAACTATCAATCTGAGGGTATAGACACCATCTCCTTCATCGAAGTCAAGGGTGTCAAGTGGGAAGGTTCCGGTATTTGGTTCATCCGTTGCCAGTTCCTTCCAATATGTTCCTCCAGAGAACATGTAGTAAAGAGAGAAGGTCATATCTTCTGGTTCATCCTCCTGATCGTTGGATGACCATTCGACCGTAATGGTGTCAGTTACCATCTCCTCCTCTGAAGGTGATACGATCCTGCATCCCGGGAGGTCATTGTTATAGATCGAGAACACTCCGGATTCTACCTCGGTGGATCTATCTGTTGAGTCCTTCACAGCTACCTTTACCTTGTATCCCTCTCCATCATCGTAGTAGGAGGTGTCAAAGATATATGATCCGGTATTGGACACTCCTGCAACGACGGGAGTATACGTCAATCCCTCGTCCTGGGAAATGAAGATGTCAACACTGAGCTTTGTCTGGGAATCCTCATCATCCTGTGCTGTCCACCTGATAGACGGTTTTCCGGAAAGTTCCTGACCTTCCCTTGGAGATATCAGTTCAAGTGTTGGTGGGTCGGGGTTGTTGATCTCGAAGTCGAAGGCTCCGGCCATTTCAACGGTCATATTGTCGCTGTCCGTTGCCTTGACCATGACCCTGTATCTGTCATTGTCCGGAATTCTTGGATCGCTGGTATCCCAGGTATAAACACCTGCATTGAGTTGATCCTCGGCAATTACCGTCCATTCCATTCCGGGTCTCATATAGTAGAGGTCTATGGAAAGATCGGAACCATCCTCATCATCCTCGGCCATCCAGATAATGTCGAGTCCACCCTCGATCATTCCATCATCCAGTTGGTCCTGGATCTGCTGGTCATTGAGAGCGATGGTGGGTATGTCTGGATTAAGGACCGATACCTGGATGGTCTCGGTACCCACTTCCTCCCAGTAATCGGATGAAGAGATCCTGATCTCGTAGTCACCATCTGGATAGAGATTGTCCTCTCCGCTCTTGGCCGCGGTGTTCCACTTGTATACACCACCGCTCTTGGTCAGTTTTGCCCAATCAAGGCCACCGACTGCCTTCACCTCAACAGTGGAGATTATTTTGGCATCATCAGCGTCAGCATCAGTGACATCAAAGGTCACATCAACTGTACCGCTCAGAATGGTCCCATCGGTTGGGGCGATGTTCGAGATGACCGGGTTCGATCCCTGAACACCTGAAAAGATGGTCGGGCTCTGCATAGATTCTGCGATCAGTCCCAGATACGCATCCGAGTTGGTTCCATGTCTTCGAGGGAAAGCATCCTGGACCATCAAAACATTGAGGTCAACTAGCTTGTTGTCGAAGTTCTGGTCCTCGATCTTGAAGGAGAAATCGACCCATGCCTGGGTAGAAGTATGCCCAGCTTTTGCGGTTATATTGAAGGCAGAGGTTCCGATCCTGTTATTGATCTTGCCCTTTATGGAAGAATCCGTTGCCGAATTGTTAGGAGATGTCCCTCCGCCTATAGTAGCATCTACACCATCGATCACCCATGTCGGGATACCTGAGGAAGAGCAGTAATAATTCTTCCTGGAAGGACCGATGTTGTTACCATAAGTACCGCTGATATGGAACTGAACACCGACATATTTTTCAGGGAACCAGTCGCTGTCATGGTCCAACCTCTCCATGCTTCCGATTATTGATGTGCAAAAACCACACCAGGTTGCCGTGAAATCCTCCATCAGGATGGTCTCATCCGTTCCGGAGACGAAAGAGTCTCCGCTGAGGTTAACATAGAGGGCCTGGTAGATGTCGGCGATGTTCACCGTATTTCCACCTGCGGAAGTGGTGTCTGTATGCTGGTCTTGGAAGAAGATAACGAATGCGATATCGTCCCAGGTATTGTTCCCAACATACTTGTTGTTGTTATGGGGATCCTTATCTCCATAGAAGGTCGGTTTGCTAAACGTTAGATTGAATGATTCCGTATGTCCGTAAAGCACACCTCTCGTTGGTGCTCCGACCGCATCCTCGTTTCCGGTAGAAACCATTAACAGAAGGGATCCGGCCACAAACATCAGAACCATGAACAGGGGTAGAATTCTCTTAGATTGCCTCATGCGCATCACCCATTGAGAGCCAGCACCTCAAATATTGAGGTTCGGGCCCCATGTATTGTTGAAATATATATTCCTTATCCCCTTTACTGTACTAGGTATATCAGTTTTGCTGAACACAGTAGACAGTCCATTAATCTGTAATGTGGTATGTATTGGGGTAAATATGGCATATTTTGCCATGTATAGGTCGGCAGATCTGAAATCTCATGATCCATAAAAAAAGCCAGTATTGGCAAGATTTAACATGTAAAGTAGAGGCATTGACCACGATTTTAAATAGGTCGCCGATTTTCGGGTTCTATCCTATAGTGGACATGGAGCGACTAACCATGCATGATGCGGACTTTGAGGCCCTGGGTTTCAAGTGTGGACTTGAGATCCACCAACAGCTTTTGACCGAAAGGAAGCTGTTTTGCAGATGCCCCCCAATATACCGGAACGATCCCGCACATTACGAGATCATCAGGCATATGAGGCCCACTCTATCAGAGATGGGAACCTATGATGGAACCGCACTCATGGAGTTCAAGACAAAGAAGAACATCACGTACCAATTCTTTAGAGATACAACCTGTTCCTATGAGATCGATGACACCCCGCCATTTGAATTGGACCCCAAAGCACTGGAGATCTCAATGGTAATCGCAAGCGCCATGAACTGTGCCCTGGTGG
>JAUVBH010000262.1 GCA_030591285.1 Thermoplasmatota archaeon | reverse complement strand
GCGAAGCTGATATACCCGATGGGGTGAAAAAGATCTCCATAGGGGTTGATGAAGGTTGGGGACAGGGTGCCTGGTCAACAGAATCCATCAACGGGTGACCAAGATGAAAGCAGTAGTCCTCCTTTCAGGTGGAATAGATTCCAGCACATCACTGGCTATCGCCAAGGAACTTGGCTACGATCTGTATGCACTGACGATACTGTATGGACAATCACATATCAAGGAGATCGAAGCTGCAAAAAAGGTCGCACGATCTTTGGGTGTTATCGAACATAGGATATTGGAACTGCCAGAAGGAATGTTCAAGGGAAGTGCTTTGACAGGGGATGGGAAGATACCTCTGGACAGAGATATTGAAGAGATCCATGATATTCCTGAAACTTACGTCCCAGCAAGAAATCTGATATTTCTTTCAATAGCAGCTGGTTGGGTTGAAGTTCTGGAGGGAGACTGTGTATTTATTGGCGCTACTTCCATGGATTATTCGGGATATCCGGATTGCAGAGGGGAATTTCTGAATTCCTTTGAGGAAACTGTTAATCTTGCCACCAAAAGAGGGGTTGAAGGCAATCCTATCGAGATCAAAGCTCCACTCCTGGAAATGACAAAAGACCAAATAATCAGCAAGGGAACACAACTGAGAGTTGATTATGCCGAGACATGGTCCTGTTATAGCGGCGGACTGAAAGCCTGTGGGAGATGTGATTCCTGCCTTTTTCGCCTGAAAGGATTTGAAAAAGCGGGTTTAAATGACCCTATCGAATACGAAGAGGTGTCTTGATTGGGATTATCTGTAAATGAGATCTTTTCATCCATACAGGGAGAGGGGATCCATTCAGGTTTACCAACGATATTCATAAGACTTGCGGGATGCAATCTTGATTGTAAATGGTGTGATACCAAATATTCCTTAAAATTCTCAGATGGAGAGGAGATGGAGATCTCGACCATCATTCAAAAAGTTAAAGGATCCGGGATCACAAACATCTGTTTGACAGGGGGAGAACCTCTATTTCAGAAAGGGTCCATCGATCTTGTCAGGGGCCTTCTTCGACTTGGATCAAGGATCGATATTGAAACCAACGGATCTCTGGATATATCAGAATTTGTGAACCTTGGCTCAGATGTTATGATCTCCCTAGATGTCAAACCTCCATCATCAGGTGAAATGAACAAGTTCCTGGGAGCGAATTTGAATTTTCTCAGGTCCACCGACCAGATCAAATTCATAATTGCTGATAATGTGGACATGGAATTTGCGTTTAAATTCATTGAAGAAAATAGTTTGCGGTCAAATATTATTCTAACACCGGTCGACAACTGTGGTGGGGATAAGATCGTTGAGAAATTAATTGATATGAAAAGATCAAAGGATCTCCCTCCCTCCATAAGGGTAATGATCCAGACGCATAAAGTGATCTGGGATCCAAAGGAAAGAGGTGTTTAAAGGTCACTGATGTCATTCTTTTCGTTTTTTAGGTCCAGCATTTGGATGATCTCATCATCTGTCAAGGCTTCTTCTTTGATATTATCCCCTTCTTCACCAAGTATAGCACTATTTCCGTAAGGATCTTCGATTATCAGCGTTATCTTGTCCTGTTCTAACTCGGTATCATTCTTAAAAGCATCCAGCCTATCGATGAGATCTCTGGTTCTCTTGATCTTCTCTTCACTGTCCGGTTCGTCATACGACGATGTGAAGTCTCTTAGCAGTTGATAGAGAATATCCTGGAACCTCTGTAGAATGCCTTCAACATTGGTCACATAACCCTCTGAGAAAAGACCAGGGTCGATCCTTGCTCCGATCTCCGGAATTTTTACTGTGGATGATCCAGATCTGATGATCCTGATCTTCATTTGCTGAGGACCATCGATCTGTAGAACGTAGCGCCTGGGCGGAAGCTTTTCTAATGGAACTATATCAGAACTTCGATATCCGCACCTGGGGCACAATAAGGTCGAGATAAGCACATCCCCGAAATGAGGTATCACTATCTGATCGGAAAGGACCTGTAGATCACCATCAAGACATGCAGGACATTTCACAACGTGGTCATCCATGGCATCAACCGAGATCCTAGAACCTCTTCCTTTCGATCCTCTTCATCTTCTTCTTATCGATGCCGATACCCTTAGGGGTCACCAAAAGGAGGTTTTGACTGATTCCAGCGATATCACCATTGATATCCTCAACAACCCTCTTAAGCTCTGTGATCGTTCTTTTTAGTTCAAGGTCGTCATTTGCGATCGGTGTAAAATCAAGAACGAGGATATTACCCTCATAGACCAGATTCGAAAGTTCAGGGATCTGCCTGTAACCATCGATATCCGCAAATCTTACAAACGGTCCTCCAGCAGAAGAGACGCCGGGTTCCCTACCCTTCAGAACTCCAAGGTCGATATAGGACCTTCCAATTCTGACATCATCCTCTGGGTATTCCTCCTCCACTTCTTTTTTTCTTGTGAGCCAACCCATTTTATCCCTCCAAAACAACGGATTTCCCATATATTATAGATGGGCATTCAGTTTTACAATTAAATACTTTATCATCGGTTCGGTGGATACTGGGATATGGTTTTTTGATCACTCTTGAGAGGTTGATTCGGGATAGGGAACAGGATCCTCCTCTATATTTGGCTCATCATGTTCCACAGGATCAGCTTCATCCAGTACAGATTCTTGGAATGCTGCCGTCTGCAAGATATCTTCAGGGATGTCATTATCGACCAATTCCATATCTCCCATTTTCTGACCAGGGGCCATAGGTGCGAACACACTATCTATGGCTTCAAGTCTATTCTCGTCGACATCGATCTGCTCCACCTGGTCAAAAGCAGAAGTATCCCCTTCTACATGATCAGCAGTTTGAAGGAAGTTCTCAACCTCTTCCTTGGACCTTTCAAGTTCTTCAGCCTTTGCTCTCTTCTCTTCTTCCTCGACCTTTTTCTTCTGAAGTCTCAAAAAGACAACAACACCCAGTCCTACAATGGCCAGTATGATGACTATAATTACTATTATCAGAATAACTACATAGAGGGGGATCTTCCCTTCATCGTTAGCAACCTTCAAGGTTAAGATTTGAGTTGTTGAATTTGCCACTCCATCTGTTGCAGTGACCTTAATGATCAGATCTCCATCACTGTAATCGTTGGTATCGATCTCATAGGTCCATCCCCCTCCCTGAACTGGTATGAGAAGTGGATC
>JAUVBH010000202.1 GCA_030591285.1 Thermoplasmatota archaeon | reverse complement strand
CGAACGTTTCTCCACGTCCATCAATTTCCCTGTAACCTGTATGTTCCCCATTCCGGAGCGTACATCCTTGAGTTTCAATTCCTGAAGGTTTCCAAATCTAGGCAGTTTGGCAATGTCCAGGTCCTTCAGTGCATCTTCGGGTGCATCCTCAATTTTGCTGTACTGTCCGAGATTTATCTCAACCTCACCCCTGAAGGTCTTGGCAGATGCCCCCTTCAGAATGTAGGTTGATCCCTTCTCCAAAAGATGACCTTCCCAGGAGACAAATCTCCTTATCATGGTGTCATCTGCAACCAGACCTGTCACCAGCGTCTTATCACCGTTGGTAGTCCTCTGGATCCTTTCCTTCGAGGAAAGACACTTCACGGTAAGGTCGATGTTCATCTCCCCTCCACTTAGCTCTTTCAGCTTCTTCTCACCAAGGGAAGTGTAAGAAGTGGGAGTTCCTCCAAACTTGCGGATTATCGCTTTTTTTGCTTCCTGGGGGAGGATCCCGTATTTTAGATATCTATCCAGCTCGGCCATTATTTTATCTTCTTCCATATCCGGTAGCGCCTCTTTTATCTCTCCGATAACAGGCGCGATCTGTTCCTGTTCCATATTACCCCTCCTGACCCTTCGGGGATAACTAGTGGGTAAACCATTTTGTAATAAAAGGGTTCCTTAAAAGGTCCCAAATAGACAAAGGGAGAGGAAGGGTGAAAGGTCCCTATCTAACTGCTTAATTCAACTGTCCAGGCTGTTGAGGGACCGGAGGAGGTGCATAGAACTGCTGAGCTTCCGGTGGAGCCTGGGCTTTTGGAGTGATCGGAATGCCCAATCTCAATTTATCCTCATCTGAAAGACTCTCAAAATCAAGTGAGAGAAGGATCCGAAGCTCTCCCTTCTTCTGGGAGACAACATAGAGCCTGATGATCGCCAAAGGAAGTATGACGATGAAGGCGAGGATGAAAAAGAGAGGGACAAGAGGCAGGAGCGGTTCATAATGCAGCTCCATGTTGATTATCACATCATCATTGTCAAATGGATCCAAAGGATCATCCGGGTTGTAGACCATAATATGATAGGTGTTGGTGTCACAATCCCTGAATGCAAGGTTCCATGTGATGGTGTCATGGGCAGAATTTATGGTCGCATTCCTGAAGGCTCGTTCTTTAAGATACGTATGAAGGTCGCCCGTGACCACATCTATGGCCATATTGGGGACGCTGCCCTTGAAGATATAGATATATGCGCTGGAATGCTGGTCCTTGTATGCGGGGTCCAGTTCAAATTCAAAGAACATGAAATATGTTGTGGGAATAGCAATTGTCTCGACCGTTGTCGGTTCTGTGTTGGTATTCTTGGAGACCCTCATCTGATCGGTCTGGGTAGTGCCGGTTTCTGATACCGGGGCTATGAAGATCCCCAATATGATGAAAAAGATCAAAGCTGAGGCGATAATGGCAAAGACCCATCTTCCCTTCGCTACATCTAGGTCAACAACCCTTTCAACAAGTTTCTCCTGGATAGATTCGGCCTCTTCTTGCATAGTTGGCACCCTGTATCACAATGGCGATGCCTGATTGTCCAAATGCGTAATAAACTTTTACTAGGACAGCAAGCTCATTCTTCGTCAAAATCACCGTATCCGTCAAATGCTTTGGAAATATTCCTCACGATCATCATCGAAAGGGCAGCGATTATGAGAATGACCGATAGGCCCCCTATCACATACCATTTGATCTTATCGTTGGGGGTATTTGGGAACATATCACCATTATCCCCGATACCATCTCCGTCACTATCCCTCCATTCGTCCATATCATGTGGGAATTCATCCCCGTTATCACCATATCCATCACCATCTGAATCAATCCATTCTTCACGATCATGTGGGAACATGTCTATCGAGAGATCCATGGTGGAATCCAGTTTGGTGTAACCGACATTCCAGCTGTCAGGATGTCGATCGTCATCTGAATCCTTTGAGGCTGCCCGGTCGTTGGGAAAATCATCATTTCCGTTCAATATCCCGTCACCGTCATTGTCCAGATCGTTCCAGCGATCATAGCTTTTGCCAACGATCTCTGTACGAAGATAGAGCTTCTCACTAGTTGCGTTGCCATCTGAGGCCCAGCATTGGATGGTCTTCCATCCACTATCATAGAAAATATGCTCCACGATCCTCCCTTTCCCTGTGAAACCATCTCCAAAGTCCCAGACATATTCAAGCTCATCCCCATCTGGATCTTCAGCAGGATCGACCCAGAAGGTCACCCTGTCACCTGTCTGTGGTTGAAGAGGGTTCGAGTTCAGGCTGCTGTTCCATTTTGGAGGTTCGTTCAGGTTCACCAGTTCGAACATCATCGACAGGATCGTGCTATCTCCCTCGGGATCGGTTGCCCGGATAGTAACAAGGATCTGAATATCATCAAGATAGACGGCACCGGTCTTCCATATGAATGGGTCATTGATCTCCATCCAGAAAGTTGATCCATCATTGATCCCAATATTGGAATTCCGAGTGAATGATACAAAGGGAAGCTGATCTTTGATGGATGGGGTGGAGCCATCCAGAGAGTTGTCCAGATTGAAGGCGATCTCCATGGGACCCACAGAGTCATCATCAGAGACAATGAAGGAGGCGTTGATCACCTCGCCCTGCTCCCACCTCTCCTTTATTCCTGGTGAAAGTGTGATCGTGGGTGCTTTGTTTATATGTGTTATCTCAAGATGGATCATTAACAGGACCTCTGAATACTCGCCGTCCCGGATATTTATAACGAGCTTCTCGTTGTCCATGATCCAGTCCTCTGTTGAGATATGAAGTGAAACTTCGCCTGTATCCATGTTCACGGTTGGATCCGTTTCCCAATTGTCGGATCTGAGGATGTCCAACTTGTAGTACAATCTATCTCCATCTTCGGATCTGTCCCCTGGTGATCCCACTATGGTGAAATTCAGGTAACTCTCCTCATAGACCATCTCTATCCCATCGAGCCGGACCTCATATGATCCATCTCCCGATGGGGCCAGGTCATGGGTCCGATCATCAATATCGATGGAGGAAAGGACCGGAGGATCATTGACATCAGATATCTTCAGTGCTGCTGTCCTGTTCATTGTAGAGTTCTCGCCAACAGCGATAAGGGTGAAACTTACCAGTCCATTTGCGTCCTTGTGAGGTTCGATCATCAGAGAGAAGGAAAGTCGTTCCCCGATAATTGAGAGTCTGGCGATGGAGGTGTTCAAGCTAATGGCTCCATTGGATACACCCTTCGGTGCGATAAGATAGGTCGTGATATTATCAGTGGTGTTGATGAATGGTGAATTGGGCCCATCCAGAAGAACTGCAATGGGAATGGAATCCTCTTCCAAAGTCGGAATTCCCCCCCACTCCGGGTTCGGAACGATCCCTTCTCCACTTCTCTTAACATTCGGATCTCCAGAGACACCCGGAAACATGTGGATCGAGCCGATCAGGATCATTCCAAGAAAAAAAATGGATATGAAATGTTTCATCTCCTCACCCTGCACCAATATTCAACTGACCCTTATTAAGAAAGAGTGGAACAGTTCTTTTATAATCTCCTAGACAGCGTTTGTTGAACATGTCCCCGCTGTATCCGCAAATTTAAAATCACAATAACGACCGTTCAGGCGCGAGGCATCCATATGAAGAAAACAAATCTTGCCATGATGTTGATGGTTCCGCTTGCGGTCATATTCCTTCTTGGACATATGATGTCGGGAGAAGCCCTGGGAGCTGTGGTGGTCCTTGATGAGACACAGATCACCTATTCACCAATGGAGCCCACACTTGATGATGAGTTCAATGTGACGGTGGATCCGATCTTCATCGATGCGGAACCCAAGGAAGATGGTGTGGTTCTCATGTGGTCCTTATGCACTGAGGATGGCTGCGGCATAGCAAAACCCATGTCAATGACAGATAATGGTGATGGGACATGGTCTGCCAACCTTGGAGGTCCTTTCCAGAAAACAGATGCAAGCACTGGGAAGGATTACGTTGATATCCTGTTCTATGTGAAGATAACGGCCACCCCCACCGAAGGCGGGGATGATATCATCGAACAGAGTGATCCCATTACAGTTTACTTCAATGACACATATGTTCCGACCGATGACGACGATGACGATACCACCCCTGTCGACGACGATGATGATGATGATGATGACAGTGACGACTCACCGTTCGGTCTTGAGGTTCTCCTGATCGGT
>JAUVBH010000233.1 GCA_030591285.1 Thermoplasmatota archaeon | reverse complement strand
GTTGGGACAATACCATCGGGGAACCGCTTCTTGATAAGATGGTCCACCTGGGAAAGAAGCTCCTCTGTTGTGGGATTCCCCCGATAATAGTCTTTAGTATCGCACATCAAGCATCCTATGGGACATCCAAACTGTGAAGATGCCACCACCACCCATTTTTCATCGATCCCTCCGGATCCCGATAATGAATCCACGAATTCCAGCATATAGTTCTCATCATCCCGGTAGACGGCAACGTAGACCGTCGCAACATCGTCCATACCTTTCTCGAGAACTACCTTCATTCTGACCTCACCGTTTTTGCTATATGCATGGCAGCAGCGAGACCGGACCCAGAAGCAAGTGCGGTCTGACTGAGAGTACCAAGGGCGGCATCTCCCACAATGTATAATCCTTTTATGGATGTGGAGAAAGACGGTAGATCCACCTCGATCTCTCCGAGGTCCTCGATCAATGACCGGTTCGGTTCTCTCCCGATGAAGATGGCCACAGCATGATATTTGACGTAACCGAACCTGTAGAACTCTCCATCGAACATCATCTCTTTTAGATCTCCCCGGATCTCTTTGATCCCAAGCTTCCTTGCTTCTTCCAGAAGGGACAAGTTGGCCTTTGGTTCCCCCCTTAAAAGGATCGTTACGTTAGCCCCGGCTTGTCTTATTCTGACAGCATTATCGTAGGCAAGATCTCCTCCTCCGATGATAATGACATCTTTATTATCCAGAGCTGATGGTTTCTCAATGAAGTAGAGAGCTTTTGGAATGTTCAGTTCTTTTGGAATGGTGCCAGTGGCGAGAACCACGTGGGAAAACTTTTCACCATTGACAAGGAATCCTGTATTGGTCCGTTCAAGTGAGGCAACCTCCTCACGGATCACTTTTACTCCCATTCCTTTGAGATGTTCATTGAATTCCATACTGAGATCGATCCCGCTCTTTCCTTTGTGGCCAATGAAATTGTCCACCCTATTCGCATAATATAGGAGACCGCCAACCCACTTTCTTTCGAATATCTTGCAAGGTATCTGCTCTTTGGCAAGCTGGATCGCTGAGGAGATGCCTGCCGGACCGGCCCCTATGATCGCGACATTAGCTCCTTTGATGATATCACCTCTCCAAATCCGGTGGAGATCGTTTTCAATGTATTCACGTGTCTTTCTTCAGTCGCCGAAGCAGTTCCATCTGCAACGAAATATACCTTGAAGCCTCTCATGAAAGCATCCCTGGCTGTTGTTTCGCAGCAAAGGTCTGTCATGACCCCGGTCAATATCAATGACTCTGTGGAGAGTTCATCAAGTAATTGGTGTAAATTTGTATCGTGAAAAGCTGAATAATGCTCCTTGAGAACCACTTTACCGTCGATCTTCGATATTTCAGGATGGAGTTGTGAAGGTTCTCCTTCGATCCTATCCCGCCACCAGGTTGTCATCAGATTGGACCCATCCTTGGGTTGAACGTGCCGGGTCAGAAAGATAGGTCCGTTGAATAGTTCAACGATCGTTGAAATAACAGGGATGATGGCATTAGAACTTGGAATATAAGCGTGGCTTTGTTGGTCAGTGAAGAACTTCTGCATATCTAGGATCAAAAGAGCTGACCTCCCCATTTCAGGGCCCCATTTTCTCTTTCTATCCATTGATGAAAACCATTCATTGACCTTGTCGGGTCTGTTTTCTTCGGTCAAATAGGTCTCTGTTTTCATCAAACCACCATGCAGGGAATGGTTTACAATACTTTTTGAAATATGAAACCAAATTTCCAATGACGGCGTCCATTCTGTGGTTGCGAACATAAAGGGAAAGAATATATCTGTGAACCAGTAGACCGCTGATATCAAATGTTCACAGGTCTAACCAAATCAGTTGTTTACACAATTACTTGGTGATTTGGTTGACTTTTTCATTTTGACTTAAAAATTAATAAGTAAAAAATGAAAAAGTGGGGCCGTCGAAATTTGAATTCGAGTCGGTGCCTCCCCGAGGCACCAGGATGGACCAAGCTACCCTACGGCCCCATGCTGATCACTATGGGGGCAAACTAGGTAAAAGGCATGACCTCATCAATGAGCTCAACATGTGTCAGGAGCATTCTCCTGCAGCAGTAACGTTCAAGACCGAGATCATCCAGGACCTTCTGTCTATCCTCGCCCGCTTCGGACCTTCGTGCATATTCCTCATACAGGTGGCCGATCACCCTTCCGCAAGTGAAACATCTTACTGGAATTATCATATTTATACCGCCTGCTGCAGTGGAGCAACCCTATATTCATGTTGTTTATAAAGGTTACCTTTGATCAGGATTCCTATCAATTACATAAATTATTACTAGTTAGCCAACATAGCTTTGTTATCGGTGAATGCATGAAAATGAGCTTCGCAGGTGGGGTGGACCATGTTGGCAGCCTTGGCATGATCATGGAATCCGGAGATACGAGGCTTCTCTTCGATTATGGATTAACCCCGGGTAAACCTCCAACATATCCCATGAAGGTACCCCACACCGATGCACTGTTCTTGACACATTCTCACCTTGATCATATCGGAATGGCACCCTGGCTCTGCGGAGAATACGGGACGACCATCTGGGGAACCGAAGCTACATTGGAAGTTGCAGTTGTTCTTCTACAGGACAGTTTGAAGATCTCCAGATTGGAGAGCTACCCGATCCCATTCGACGTGAGTGATGTGAGAAGGTTCACAGAAGAATCCACTATCATCAAGTATGGCGATAGGGCATTTGTTGGACCTTTCACGGTAAAAACAATGGATGCGGGTCATATCCCGGGGTCGACCATGTACCGGGTAGATGACGGTGGGAATGATGTCGTTTTCACCGGAGATATAAACACCGTTGATACCAGGTTGACAACGAAGGCCTCTCCTCCAAAGTGCCATACACTGGTTATGGAATCTACATATTCAGGTCGACCTCACCCATCAAGAAAGCAGGTTGAAAAGGCCTTTTTGGAAAAGGTGAAGGAAGTTCTGGAGAGGGGTGGGAATGTAATTGTTCCCGCATTTGCAGTAGGTCGAACTCAGGAGATCGTCCAGATCCTTGATGGTATCAAGATCGAGAAATGGTTGGACGGTATGGGAAGAAGGGTTGCCCAGATATATCTTCGACACAATGAGTTCATAAGAAGCGCTGGCTCATTAAAAAAGGCACTTGATCAGTTCACTTTCGTTAAAACTCCATATCAACGCGCCAAAGCAGCTGAAGCACCCATAGTCGTCACAACTTCAGGTATGCTGGATGGAGGCCCGGTCCTTCAATATATCAGGAGGCACAAGGACAACCCAAAGACAGCGATACTCCTTACCGGATATCAGGTAGATGACACCAACGGGAGAATGTTGATGGATTCCGGTTCCATTGAAATAGATGGGGAGATAGAGAAGGTGAAATGCGAAGTATGCCACTTTGACTTCTCAGCACATGCCGGTCATGATGAGCTCCTGAAATTTGCAGAGGGAGCCAAACCCGACGAGGTCATTCTTGTCCATGGAGACAACAGAGAGATGCTTGCCAACGATATTGAATCCTTTGCAAAGGTGCATTTACCTACATTGGATTCCACCTTCAATTACTGACATCACTGCATCATTTGGTTCATCACTTGTGATTTCCCCGTTACACAATGTTAATATATATCCGATTTTGTTGGCTCGCATAGCAATTCCAGGAGATGCGATGATGTCCTTGGAGACCAGGTCGAATTTTATCACAATTTCGAT
>JAUVBH010000024.1 GCA_030591285.1 Thermoplasmatota archaeon | reverse complement strand
TCCTTGAAGAGCACACGGATTTCCTTACTCCCAGAAGGAGAAGGGAAACATCACTAACCGTTAGACCAAGGGAATCCGGATATATTGATACTGTTATGATAACAGAATCAGAGAACGGATTGAGATTGGTGAAGGTCAACGTGAGAAGCGAGAAGATCCCTGAAATTGGTGATAAGTTCGCTTCAAGGCACGGTCAGAAGGGAGTCATCGGATTGATCGCCAATCCAGAGGATATGCCTTTCAACGAGGACGGGATCATACCCGATCTTGTGACCAATCCCCACGCTATCCCCTCCCGTATGACAGTAGCCCATGTCCTCGAGATGATCGGGGGTAAAGTAGGTTCCATGAAGGGCAGGACCGTTGATGGCACTGCATTCTCCGGTGAAAGGGAGGATGACATCAGAAGGCAGCTCCTCGAGGTCGGTTTCAAACCTACTGGGAAAGAGGTCATGTATGATCCTTTCACAGGAAGAAAACTTCGTGTCGAGGTCTTCAAGGGTGTCATCTACTACCTGAAACTGCACCACATGGTGTCCGGAAAGATGCATGTTCGATCAAGAGGACCGGTTCAGATTCTTACCAGACAACCAACCGAGGGTCGCTCAAGACAGGGTGGTCTGAGGTTCGGTGAGATGGAGAGGGACTGTTTGATCGCCCATGGTGTATCAATGGTCATCAAGGACAGACTTCTGGATGAGTCCGATGGGACCATCGAATATGTCTGCGGCAACCCCAAGTGTGGTAACGTTGCCATGCTCGACAAGAGAGGAGCACTCAGGTGCCCTGTCTGCGGAGAGACCGGCAACATCCATCCTGTTCAGACAAGCTACGCATTCAAACTGCTCATGGACGAGTTGAAATCAATGTGCGTTGCCATGAGACTGCATTTGGAGGATCTGCGTTAAGGAGGTGTGATGATGGTAAGTTATCAATATATACCAAAGAAGATCGGAAAGATCCAGTTCGCCCTTCTTTCTCCTGAAGAGATCAGAAAGATGTCAGCAACGAAGATCATCACTGCTGACACCTACGATGATGATGGGTTCCCCATCGATATGGGATTGATGGATCCAAGGCTTGGTGTTATCGAACCTGGGCTGAAGTGTAAGACCTGCGGAAAGAAGGTCGATGAGTGTCCTGGCCATTTTGGACACATTGACCTTGCTATGCCTGTCATACACGAGGGATACACCAAACTCATAAAGGAGATGCTTAGCGCGACATGTCGGGTTTGTGGTCGTGTGAAACTTCCAGGTGACAGGATCCAGCAGCATTTTGATAGGATCAGGGGACTTGGTGGGATCTCATATGCACCATTTCAGTTCGCTACCCTGTCAGGACAGATCCGGTCAGAGGCCATAGGTGTCTCACAGTGTCCGCATCCGGATTGCGGTGAGATGTCAAAGAAGATCACTCTGGATAAACCCACTACCTACAGGGAAGAGGGCCACAAACTGACACCAAAGGAGATCAGAGAGAGACTTGAGAGGATCCCCGATGATCACCTTCCACTCCTGGGATTGAACCCAGAGGTTTCCAGACCAGAGTGGATGGTCCTGACATCACTACCGGTTCCACCGGTCACTGTAAGACCTTCCATTACACTGGAATCCGGAGATAGATCTGAGGACGATCTTACACATAAGCTCGTAGATGTTCTCAGGATCAACCAGAGACTTCAGGAGAACAGGGATTCAGGTGCTCCTCAGCTTATCGTTGAGGATCTCTGGGAACTTCTCCAGTATCACATTACAACATACTTCGACAATCAGACCTCTGGTATACCTCCAGCAAGACACCGCTCTGGTAGACCTCTCAAGACCCTTGCCCAGAGACTCAAGGGAAAAGAAGGTCGTTTCCGTTCTAACCTTTCTGGAAAGAGGGTTAATTTCTCAGCCAGGACCGTTATCTCTCCAGATCCTTACATCTCGATCAACGAGGTCGGGGTCCCTATGCCGGTTGCTGTGGAACTTACAGTCCCCATAAGGGTCAATGAGTTCAACTTCGAACAGGCCAAGGAGTTCGTCGTAAGAGGTCCTGAAATGCATCCTGGTGCGAATTATGTTATAAGACCAGATGGGCAGAGACTCAGGATCACTGACAGGAACAAGGAGACCCTGGTGGAGAAGATCCAGGTCGGCTATATTGTCGAGAGGCATCTGATGGATGGAGATATAGTTCTGTTCAACAGGCAGCCTTCACTGCACAGGATGTCCATGATGGCCCATGAAGTTCGTGTCATGGGCGGTAAGACATTCAGGCTCAATTTACCCGATTGTCCACCATACAACGCTGATTTTGACGGTGATGAAATGAACCTTCACTGTCTCCAGGGAGAAGAGGCCAGGGCAGAGGCCAAGATAATCATGAGGGTTCAGGAGCATATCCTATCCCCAAGGTTCGGAGGCCCTGTCATTGGTTGCATTCATGACCACATATCTGGTAACTTTCTTCTTACCCACAAGAACCCGATGTTCGTCAAGGAAGAAGCTTTCCACATTCTCTCCAGGACCTCATACAAAGGTGGACTTCCAGACGCTGATGAGGTCGATGATGATGGAGTGGAGTACTGGGGTGGAAAGACAATATTCTCCATGATCCTTCCTCCAGGGCTTCACATGAGCTACTCATCCGCTGTATACGGCGGAGAGGATGATGATCCAAGCGAGGATACCTGGGTCAAGATCGACACCGATGAGGATAACAAGTCCTTCCTTCTCACAGGTCCGATTGACGAAAAGTCCGTGGGAGCTTTCAAGGGAAGGCTTCTGGAGAAGATCGTCAGGGACCATGGATCCGATATAGGCCGGGAGTTCCTGGATGATGCAACAAGGGTTGGCATCGCTGCCATCACTCTGATGGGTTTCTCCACGGGTATCGATGAAGAGGATATCCCGGAAGAGGCCAAGATGAGGATCGCCGAAACATTGGATGAAGCCGAAGCGAAGGTTGACGACTATGTTAGAAAGTTCAACTCAGGGTATCTCGAGCATCTTCCAGGTAGGTCATTGAAGGAGACCCTTGAGGTCGAAGCAATGAGGACCCTTGGAAGAGCCAGGGACACTGCGGGTCAGATCGCATCTAAATATCTTGGTCTGAAGAACTCAGCTGTTATCATGGCCAGGTCCGGTGCAAGAGGTTCGATGTTGAACCTTTCGCAGATGTCTGGTTCTATCGGTCAGCAAGCCGTGAGAGGAGAGAGGATCACGAGAGGATACCAGAAGAGGACCCTCCCCCATTTCAAACAGGACGACCTTGGTGCAGCAGCTAAGGGTTTCGTTAAATCATGCTACAAGAAAGGACTTTCACCGACCGAATACTTCTTCCACAGCATGGGAGGAAGAGAAGGTCTGGTGGATACAGCTGTCAGGACATCAAGATCAGGTTACATGCAGAGAAGACTGATCAACGCTCTTGAAGATCTTAAGGTCCTGCCAGATAGGACGGTCAGGAACACTATCGGTGTAATTATCCAGTTCTGCTACGGTGAAGATGGTGTGGATCCATGCAGATCGGTGAGATCCGATCCGGTGGACTACGGTGACATTATCAATATGGCTCTAAGGGAGGCGAATTAAATGGTCAACCAGGAGATAAAGGTGACCTGCAAGAAGGATATGATACACTTCCTGCTTTCCAGGGACCTTCCAGAAGAAGCGGTCTTCAAGCTCTTCGGACCCGAATCCGAACACTCCCTTGAGGAAGTAATGGCAATGGGACCGGCTCAGCTCGAACGAATTTCTGGAATATCCGGAAAAAGGTTCAAGAGGGCTTTTGCATGGGTGGAACTTGAACTTGGTGATAAACCCACCAAGAAAGAAGCTCCTCCAAAGAAAGAGGAAAAAGCCCCTACCAAGAACGCTGCTTCGGAGCCTGTAGTTGTTGAGAAGCCAGCACCCAAGCAGAAGAAAGAGGAGAAGGAAATGGGGTTCATCTGGACCTCTCCCGATCCCGCTTCAATCGATGAGGCCATCGAGATCATAGGCAAGAAGAAGAAGATGCTCTGGCCCTGCAAGTTCTATGTGAATCTGAAGAGGTTCGAACTTCCCATCGAGGGATACATCTATATCAAGTCCGATGCAGTTGTTTACAAAGCAAGTATCACAGCCATTGAGACCGACAAGGATCCACTTCCTCCACCAAAGAAAAAGGATCTGATCCCGGCTGGTCTTTCCAAGGTAGTTCCCGAGGACAAGGTCCTTGCATACCTTACTCTTGATGAGATCACCCCTATTCCCAGGCCTCTGCCTCTGAGAGCCTTCACAACTGTGAACAATACTCCTGTGAAGAGTGCCAGACAGTATACACTGATCTGGATCGAGGACTTCGAGGATCTGGTGAAGAAGGAAGAGGGAGAACCACCGGAACCGGAACCTGTCGCTGAAGAAGCACCAAAGAAGAAGGTCGTGGAAGAGATCGAGGTACTTCAGTTCAAACCACTGAGGACCGAAGATGTGGATAAAGCTGCATCCTCTCTCAAGGTGGACCTGCCGAAAAAACTCTCATATTTCCTGTCTGAAAGAGCGGTCAGGGAAAACTGGGATATCGCACACATCAAGGGGATCATCAAGGATCTCTCCAGGATCCTCCCGCACTTCGAAGAGCTTGAGAAGGTTGGTGTGGAACATTTGGCACCTGCCAAGATGATATTCGATCTTTCACAGTACCTCTCAAAGAGGGAAGTTGAAGATAAATATCTCCCCAGGATCTGCCAGCTTTCGGTTGATAAATACAAGAAAAATCTCATTGACCCACATGAATCTGTTGGTATCGTGGCAGCTCAGTCAATAGGAGAACCCGGCACCCAGATGACCATGAGGACCTTCCATTATGCAGGTGTGGCAGAGATCAACGTGACCTTGGGTCTACCGAGGCTTATCGAGATCGTTGATGCAAGAAAGATGCCATCAACACCAATGATGGAGATCCACCTGTATAAGGATCAGAACCTTGGGATCGAAGAGATCAAATCCTTCGTGAACAAGAAGATCGAACTCACCCATGTTCGTGATATTTCAGACACCGAGATAGATCTCGCAAGGATGTGTATCACCATTGTCCCAAGGGAAAAAGCAATGGCGAAGCGCAATATCACAAGAGCAGACCTTATGAGAAAGGTGAGGGAGAAGAACAAGAAGATCAAAGAGAATCAGATCGTCGAAGAGCCTGACAAGTATGTGATCAACTTCATGGGCCAGAAGAAGTTCAATTTCAAGACACTTCTCAACATGTGGGAATCCATACAGAAGTCCAAGATCAAGGGCATTGACGAGATAAAGAGGGTGATCATTAGGCATGAAGGGGATGAATACATCCTCTACACCGAAGGATCCAACCTTCAAAAGATCCTGGAACTTGAGGAAGTGGATGTTGCAAGGACCTCCACCAACAACATAATCGAGAACGCCGGCGTTCTCGGTGTCGAAGCAGCCAGAAGGTCAATTTTCGAAGAGGCCAGGAAGACCCTTTCAGAACAGGGCCTGACAGTGGATGCGCGACATCTTATGCTGGTAGCAGACGTTATGTCGGTTGGAGGAACTGTGAGAGCGATAGGCAGGCATGGTGTATCCGGTGAGAAATCATCAGTTTTGGCCAGGGCTGCTTTCGAGATCACAGCGAACCATCTATTGACTGCCGGGATAACCGGTGAGATCGAACCTCTCGCCGGAGTAGCAGAGAACATCATAATCGGTCAGCCGATCACTCTTGGAACAGGAGCTGTCGAACTGATCTACAGGCCAGTGGACCTGAAGAAGAAGTGAAAGGAGGGATACCATGGATATAAAAAGGGCGCTAAGGAACGTCCAGAGCACCGGAAAGGTGACCGTTGGTATTAAGGAGACCAGGAAACTGCTCCGAAAGAAAAAGGTAAAGCTAGTGATCATCGCAAAGAACTGTCCCGATGAGGACCTTGAGAATCTCAAGACCTACAAGATCCCCATCTACACATTCGCAGGGACCAATGTAGAGCTTGGAGCAGCCAGCGGTAAGCCGTTCTCCATCTCTACACTTGGGATCGTTGACGGAGGCAAATCGGACCTGCTCACCTTGAAAGGTGAGTAGAAGAATGAAAATGGTGTTTGGGTAACCCAACCAGAAATGGAAATTTCCCAGGGCTACCCGACAACATTTTTATATAGATTAAACTTTAAGGAGAAAACAGACTTAAAGGGCAATTTCCAAAAGAACCGGGAATATTTCGGGGGAAGTTAAATGAAATCCATCATAAAAGGAGTCCTTGAACGTGAGGAAAAGAGAGTAGGAGCAACCCCACAGGCTGCGCCACAACC
Source organism: Thermoplasmatota archaeon (assembly GCA_030591285.1). Classification (GTDB taxonomy): domain Archaea; phylum Thermoplasmatota; class Penumbrarchaeia; order Penumbrarchaeales; family Penumbrarchaeaceae; genus JAFGLL01. The sequence continues at coordinate 5,047 of JAUVBH010000024.1, read as the reverse complement.
ACCAGCAAGCGGATTTGCTGAGAGGATGCAGAGAGATAACTCTGTCCAGACAACGGAGAGAGTTGCTGTGGATGAGTCAAATGCTTCTGCCAACCCCGAGGACGAAGAGCTCAGAAGGGTTCTCGCAAGTCTCAGGACGAACATCAAGATCGTTGGATGCGGCGGTGCTGGCTGCAATACTGTCAACAGGATCGTTGAGGAAGGTATTGTTGGAGCCGATATCTACGCATTGAATACCGATGCACAGCATCTTCTAACTGTCCATTCACCACATAAGATACTCATCGGACGCAGGTCCACCAGGGGTCTCGGAGCAGGTTCCGTACCCCAGATCGGTGCGGAAGCTACCCGGGAGGCCGAGGATGAACTGAGGACCGCACTCATGGGGTCTGATATCGTTTTCGTCACCTGTGGACTTGGCGGCGGCACTGGAACCGGTTCAGCCCCTGAAGTTGCCCGCATGGCAAGAGAAATGGGTGCCCTCACGATCGCCATTGTCACTCAACCATTCACAGCTGAGGGTGTTGTAAGGATGCAGAACGCGGAGTATGGACTGGATAAGCTCCAGGAGCATACCGATACCGTGATCGTCATCCCCAACGATAAACTTCTTGAGATAGTTCCCAGACTTCCATTGAATGCTGCATTCAAGGTAGCAGACGAGATCCTCATGAGGTCCATAAAGGGAATCACTGAGATCATCACAAAGGTTGGACTTGTCAACCTTGATTTCGCTGATCTGAAGACCATCATGAAAGGAGGCGGGGTCGCCATGATCGGTATCGGCGAGTCCGATGACGATGATAGGGCGATGAAGGCCGTAAGTGCTGCCCTGGATTCACCACTTCTCGAGGTTGACATTCAGGACTCAACCGGTGCATTGATCAATGTATCCGGCGGTGAGAGCATGACCGTTTCCGAAGCAGAGATGGTCGCAGAACAGATCCACAAAAGGATCAACCCAATGGCAAGGATAATCTGGGGAGCTCAGATCGATCCGGAACTGAGGGATACCATCCGTGTGATGCTGGTTATCACCGGAGTGAAATCAAAGCAGATCTTCGGCAAGTCGCTGAAGAGGACCGGAGATGACCGGTTCGGCATAGATTTCATCAGGTAATTTAGAGGAGGGATTTTTAAATGGACCTTCTCAGGAAGACCTGGGCCACCACATGGTGGAACAGAAGCTTGAAGTGGCAGTCCAAGATAGAGAGCAAGATCAAGAACGCCGGAAAGGGCAAGTACGGACGTGTTCTCAAAATGGCCCGCAAGCCCACCAGCGAGGAATATTCAAAGACCCTTGTGATCACCGGTATCGGAATTGTGATAATCGGTGGAATAGGTTTTGGGATCTTCCTGATCTGGGAATATTTCCCGGAATTTCTAGGCTGGGCGTTCGGAATATGAGGTGATCATTTGGCAGAAGACAAAAAGGGGGGCGGGGATATAGAAGAAACAGTGTTCCCCCATACAATATTCGCTATTAAGACCGCACTTGGACATGAAAAGACAGTTGCAGAGAACCTGGGTCTGAAATCAAAGAGGAAAGGGGCCCAGATCATGTCTATCATAGCTCCAACCAAGCTTCGAGGATATGTTCTCATAGAAGGTGTGAAGAACGACAAGGCAATGGAAGAACTGCTTAAGGGAATGCAGTATGTCAGGGGCCTTGTTGGTGGAGAGAAGAATATCTCACTTTCAGAGATCGAGCATTACCTTGCACCGAAACCTATCGTTGCTGACATAACAGAGGGAGACATTGTTGAGATCATCAATGGTCCGTTCAAGGGTGAGAAGGCCCGTGTGAAGCAGATCGACACTTCCAAGGAAGAGATCACCGTGGAACTGTTCGAAGCCATGGTATCAATACCTGTCACCATCAAGGGTGACGCAGTTAGAGTGCTTGAGAAGGAAGAGAATCTTTAGGTTCTCTTCTTTTCTAATTTTTTATTGTATTAGCGTGAGCCAGGTATGGTAATGTTTTAATCTCATAGTTCCCATCTATAGCTGGGATATTATGAGGAGAGGCGTGTTAGTAGTCGTTGCGTTGTTGTTGTTATCTGGGATCATTGTTCTTATTCCGAAGGATGTTGAAGCTGTTGGGCAACCGAATATAACCGTCAGCATGATTATGAGTTACAATGGATATGATCCAGATGATCCGGTCGATATATCAACAGGTTTCGTAGGATATGATCCGTTCCAGGAACCTACTGGTGAGGAGATCGTGGAGATCGAAGGAACTGTGGAGATCAGTTCTGATCTGCCGAATGTGGTCCAGAAGATCACTGTAGAACTGGATTCATATATCTCAAATGAATATCATGGAGATATTGTCGTGGATTACACATGTTATCCTGAGAAGATGATATTCACCAACTTGAGGCCAGGTCAAACCTTGAGCAGTAACTACACTATGAGTGTGGTTATTGACAGCTCTGTTCCTGCCGGTGAGAATATTGTCCATATTGGGGGCAGGTGGTATCATGATCCCGTTCCTACGGGAGGTGAGATTCCCTATGGTGGAGGTCCATTGCATATTGCTCCGGTCGTCTCTGCTGGATTTGATGATTATGATTCTAGAATAATCATGCTTCCAAATGATGATGATCGTGTAAAAGCTGAATTAATAATCAATGGCAATGTGAAAGATCCATACCTTATCTTCCAGATAGACGGAATGGATGAGGCTGTCGATGGGGGGTTTTCAATCACACCTGAGTTGGTCAGTGATACAGCTCTGCATATCATTCTATCTTCTAAAAATGTTGAACCTCTTACAAACTGGGATTTCAAGGTGCATATGTTGGATGAGATCAACGATAGGGAATTGGATTCGTTTGAATTCACTATTGAAATTACTGATGAACCTCCAACCGACGATGACGACGATGATCCTCCCATTGGTGACGATGATGATGAAGAACCATTGGAGCTGCTAACGGAAGCCCAATGCAGGAGAACATACACTGACGCTGTAGGAGACGATCTCCACTTCTGGGCAGAAACCGATGATGCAGGAGTACAGCTAGGCGATCATCCTGGTGTTGATATAACGAACATGGTGGTAGAAAGGGATGAAGACGATCTGGTTATAACAATAACAACCTCAGGGATCATCGATGAATACACATTATTTGAGATATATTTCCTCCCAGTCAACGATCATGAACAACCTCCCGTGGATACCGATCCATCGAGTTCAGACGATTTTCCTGATTATTCTCCCCCAAATTACATTGCATCAACGGAAAGTTACTTGTTGTGGGTGGATTGGTATGTCGAGGAAGAGATATATGGAAACACCTGCACAATAACGGGTTCCCTTTGGGACCTGATGAACGAAGGTCTCACAGAGGATTTCGAGGTGTTCATTGAAGTGTCCCTTGCAGATTGGGACTTGGATCTATTTGGTCCAGGTGGGTTCGCTGTTTTCAAGACCGTGGATTATGCCGGTAGCGGTGCATGGGAAGTAGAGGATGTGAAAGAAAGTTCAAGGGACACGAGTTATGACTTCTCATTCCTTATCGTTCCCGTGATCGTCATTGTTGTCGTCATCCTCTTGCTCATCCTTGGAGTGATATTTTTTATAATTACAAGAAGGAGAAAGAGCATATTCGATTAAGAGACGTTCATCCCAGGGCAACATCCAATGTCATCATCACCAGGAAACCAAGCATTACGGCCATCGCTGCAATATCGGTATTCCTCTCACTCATGGCTTCAGGTATGACTTCCTCTACAACAACGAAGATCATTGCACCGGCTGCAAACGCAAGTGCATAGGGTAAGAGAGGTCTCATAACAATAACAAGTAGTGCTCCTGTAACACCAGCTATGGGTTCCACCACACCGGAGAGTTGTCCATACCAGAACGACTTCAGTCTTGAGACCCCTTCTCTCCTCAATGGGACAGAAACAGAGAATCCCTCTGGAAAGTTCTGAATTCCAATTCCGATCGCAAGAGCAACAGCTCCTGCAAGGGTCGCACTGGGATAACCTGCAGCAACTGCTCCGAAAGCAACCCCCACAGCAAGACCCTCTGGGATGTTGTGAAGTGTTATGGCGAGTACAAGAAGTGTGCTTCTCTGCCATGAGGTCTTGATACCTTCAGGATTGGCAGCTTTGAGGTTCGGGTGAACATGAGGAAGTATCTTGTCAACACCCCAGAGGAATAAACCACCTGCCATGAATCCAATTCCCACCGGGACGTATGATGGCATCCATCCAGGCATAGGATCATTTTCTGCCATTTCCAGAGCTGGTGCAAGCAACGACCAGAAACTGGCAGCGATCATTACTCCACCAGCAAATCCGAGCATTGAATCAAGAAGCTTCCTATTGGGTTTTCGAAAGAAAAATACAGCTGATGCACCAAGTGCTGTCAGTCCCCAAGTGAAGAGTGTTCCAAATAGCGCTTGGACAATTGGACTGAAACCTTTAAGCCATTCGAAACCGACCATTCGCCCTGACCCCATTGTAAAAGGCACTGTTGATATATCATTATTTTTCCATATCAGGATCGTTGATCTCCCTGATCAGCATCACAGGACAGTATGCATGTCTGGAAACCCTTTCAGCAACACTTCCCATAATTAGCGAAGCTATCATTCTGCGTCCATGGGTCCCGATGATGATCAGATCGAACCTTTTTGAAAGATCAATGATCTCATGAGCTACTGGACCTTCTTTGATCAGGGTTTTAACTGGAACATCTGCTTCCTTCCCTTTTCTGGAATATTCCGAAAGAAAGTTCTGTACGTGTTCCTTGGTCTCGGTTTCGATCAAGGTAGAAGCCGAGATCATCTCCTGACCTTCAAATACTGAATAGTCAGAATACAGTTGTTCGATGACATGAAGAACTGTGACCGTTCCATCGACCAATTTGGCCAATGATAAAGCCTGTTCAAAGGCATCGTTGGAAAGATCAGAACCATCCACCGGTACCAAGATCCTCTTGTATCTTTTCATCCATAACCCCAATAATTCCATGAATTTGAGAGCATAAATTGTTTCTGTCTGAATGTGCAGGTCAAAAATAACCATA
>JAUVBH010000267.1 GCA_030591285.1 Thermoplasmatota archaeon | reverse complement strand
TTCGTATCCATCAAGATTGTCAAATGCATACTGCCCCATCTCATCCATGGTGGTAATGGCCAGGTACCTGTTGTGGTAGATCATGTCCGTATCGATATTGTCCTCTGGAATGTACCATATCTTTCCTTTGAATATTGTGTCAACTCCCTTCTCCTCGGGGGCACATTCAACATCTTTGGTCTCTATCCCTTCTCCCTTTTCGAAGAGAGCTGGAACATTCGGAATTTCGGTATTGGTTGTTATGTAGCCTGCAATAGCAGAAGCTGCGACAGTCTCCGGTGATGCAAGATATACGGCACCTTTTCCCTGCTTGCCCTTGTAATTTCGGTTCCCGGTGGATATTGTTACTTCCCCCGGACCGTTCTGACCTATCTGACCAGCAGCGCATCCGGCACACCCTGCATTCCCTACCAATGCACCAGCATCCATGAATATCTGGATCAGTCCTTCATCCAGGCATCGTTCCCAGATCTTCCTAGTCGCAGGAACTATCTTGAGAACCACTCCAGGTGCTATCTTTCTATCTTTTAGAACATCAGCAGCTACTTTCAGATCTGAAAATCTTCCATTGGTGCAGGAGCCGATGAACGCTGAACCTATCTTTGTCCCTTTCACTTCACCAATATCTATGGTATCTTCTGGATGACCTGGTTTGGCAACCATCGGTCCGATATCACTGATTTCTATCTCTGTCACTTCATCATATACCGCATCTTCATCCGGAGAGAACTCTTTGATATCAATTTCAAGGTTAAGTTCGTCCAATATCCCTTCATTTGGTGGGAAGAGTATGATGATACCCCCCATCTCTGTACACATAGAGGATATTGTTATCCTGCCTGCAAGTTTCAGATGATCGATATATTCTCCTTGAATGTCCGCTGCATATCCCAATAATCCATTCGCACCCAGAGCCTGGAGCATTTTGAGTGCTACATCCTTGGGAGTAGCTGATGAACTTGGCATCCCCTTCAAAACAACCTTCATGGACCTCGGTACTTTGAACCAAACGCTGCCATTTGAAAAAGCAGCGGCAATATCAACATCTCCCATTCCCTGGCCGAATGAACCGACGGCTCCCATGATATTAGCATGAGAATCAGTTGAGACGAAAACCTGCCCAGGTCTTACCAATCCTTCATCAATGGCTATATGGGTCCCGATCCCTTGATCTATATCAAAGACCTCGATCCCTGCTTCCCTGGCGAACTCCCTGCATATCTGCTGATTTGCAGCGTATTTCTGGTCCGATCCACCGGGATTGCAGTCGAAGGTGAAGTAGGTCTTAGAAGCATCGTCGACAGCCAGTCCATTCTCACGAATGTTCTTGACAACATTTGCCCCGCCGAAATCTCTGGCGACCCTGGCGTCAACATTAACATCAACGATATCGCCTGGTCCCACCATTTTTCCGGAGTTCCGAAATAATATTTTCTGAAGTATGGTCATTCCCATGCTGCCACCTCATTCGATGAGATTTCCTTTGTTCTTATAGACCAGAGGATTGAAGGTTGCAAAATCCGCCTGATGGATCAAGATAGTTTCAATGACCTGGGGTCTTCCTTCGCCTTCCTTTGCATGGCATGCAATAGTGTTTTGGTACTCTTCATCAAGGCCAACTTCAGCTGCCAGAACAGTTCCGGAAATGGGATGGCGGGTGCACATTCCACTCTTGCTTTTCCTGTGACCGCCTTCCCCATCACTTTCTATTTCCAGAAGCTTCCCGACATCATGGAGAAGACCTCCTGCGATCAATCTATCCATGTCGATCTCATAAGGCATTTCCTTGTAGTTCTCGATCTGGGAAAGGGCAAGCCCCATTGCTCCCTCGGTAACCGCGATGGTATGTTCAATGAAATTGACCCCATGTGTCTCCGTTAGTAGTGTGAATGGCATATTGAAAAGATCATCAACAGATGCCCATCCACCTCTTTCGCATCCAATGAGCCATGCTTTGACAACCTTTTCACGCACATCATCATTTTTGATAGAATCCAATTGTGCAGAGAAAATATTCCTTATCTCTTCCTCAGTTATCATTCTTAACCCTCTATGATCACCATTGGGACCGGTGATTCTGGGTTAGCGACCGGTTTGTATTTATTCCTTTTTCAAACCTGGAAATTATCAATTATTTTCAATAGACGGAAAAAAAAATCGAAATTGAAATATCTCTCTATAATGTATTGTATTTAACCGATAATACAATCCGTAATCTTTAAATTCATGAATGATATTTCAGTCATCCCCGTAAGGGGAATGGAGCCCTTGAAGGATGGGGTCTCCGTTTAGAGTGCGTTGACCCGGCGCTGTCCTGATAGCCTGGGCCAGCGCCCTGGGCCCTCTTTTGGAGAGGGCCCAAAACGCATTTTTTCATAATTCAAATGGTAAATTAATAAAATGATTGGCAACAATACTTGACCATGGGTATCGTAGGGAGATGGGGCACTGTAGTACTCCTGGTCGCATTTCTCGCATTCTTGGTACCACCATCCGGTAATGAACTTGTGGAAGGAGCATCCGGAGAAGAATGGGCCTATCATAACTCCTACGAGATATCTCAAAACCTATCCTATCTTTCTGAGAATTACACTTTTACGGAGTTCACAACAGCGCAGGACCTTCTTGGAACAAGGGACATTCCAGGGAACAGGACGATCCCCATTCTCTTCATAGGAAATAGATCAGATGAGGATAGGAAGTGGATCATGATCATCGGTGCTCACCATGGAGATGAACCTGATTCTGCTGAAACTGTCCTAGGTTTTGCCCAATATATCCTTCCCGAGATGCAACAGGGGAACTTACCAGGTCCACTGATCGATAATGTCAATTTCGCAATTCTTCCAGTCGTCAACCCTTATGGTTTGGATACAGGTTCAAGATATGATGAGAACAACGAGGATCCCAACAGGGATTATCCCTTCGCACCGGATGGATCAAATCTTCATTCCGATGGAATACCACTTACGACAGCAGGAGCCCATGCAATTCACAATCTGGCCAAGAGGTATCCTTTTTCCATCGCCCTATCATTTCATACCGGATCAAAAGGGATCTACACTCCCTGGGGTGCAGAAGGTGTTGACAGTCTGACCCCGGACCAGACCATGTTCTCAGACCTTGGATCGGCCCTT
>JAUVBH010000089.1 GCA_030591285.1 Thermoplasmatota archaeon | reverse complement strand
TCTTCAATGCTGATCTCAAATGATCAATTGACCGCCCGAATTCCCTGAGACCAAGATATGCCATTCCGATGTCACTGTGAACGGATGCTTTCTCCAGGAGATCTCCAGAACTCTCTACAAGGGATAAACTTCTCAGATAAAGTTCAACAACATCCCTGCCCGACCCTTCCAGACCCTTTATCTCTGCCAATCTTCTGATGATCCTGGACATTAGATAAGGCTGGCTGTTGACCCCTTTCTGATCTTTGATGGCCATCGCTTTATCAGAAGCTTTTTCCAGCAGGGCCCTTGCTTTATCCAGGTCACCGCGGTATCTTGAGGAGTCTGCCTGGAGAAGAAGTATCCTGACCTGGGTCGTGGGATCCTTTGATCTCTGGGCCATCACCTCTACAGCATCAACCAGTTGAGGATATCCCTTGCCCAGAAGATATTCCCCATGGTTCGAGATGAGATCTACAACCGTCCCTATCATTCCAAGTTCCAGGGCGAAATGGATGGTCTGGATGATATCCAAATCCCTTCCTCTTTTGGAGTAGAAGCTGTAACTCCTTCTCAGATAATCATTAAGTTTATCCGATGATATTGTAGGTTTCACGGTGTCCCCGATCAGATCATGAAGATCAACGGTTCCGTTCCCATACTCTCTAAGAAGTAAACGTAAAACCAGATCAGAGATTATCTCCCTTGTCACTCCCGGGAGGTCAAAAAGGATCTCTTTCTCGATGGGAAGATCCATGATGGATACCATCTCCACCACACTAAGCTCTTCAGTGGTCAATGAAGATAATATCTCCTCTTCCATCATTCTACCGAGAGCAGTTCCAATTTCTTCTGGTCTGATGTCAGGTCTGTTCGAGATCAGAGCTATTGTTAGAGGATGCCCTTTGGTCTTCTCGTAATAATCATCATGCAATGGTGCAGGAATTCCCTTGGCACCGAGGAATCCTGAAACGGATCCCCGATCCAGACCTTCCAGTTGGACCTCGACCACATCTCCATCCAACTCGGCCTGTGTCTTGGAATATATCTCGGGTCTCTTTCTGGATGCAATAAGGATCTTGAGGGAGCTTTTACTCAAAATTGCTTTGTTTCTGACAAGTTTGAAGAACTCCACCATCTCAGATGTCATCACCTGTGCATCATCCAGAACAACAACCAATCCGGTGGCAGATGCATCTCTGATCAGGATCTCCACCGAATCATCAATGTCAACATTAGACCCTGCTGTCAATGTGTCTTCAAGATCCGAAGATCCGATCTCTCCCAGGGATATTGAAATTTCAGTCAGGGTCCTCTCTGGTGTCAACCAGGGATTGACCTTTATCCAGCAGTAGTTCTCCTTGTTCTCTCCAAGGTATCTGGAGATCAGAGTTGTTTTTCCCTGACCCGCGATCGATATCACCGAAACAATGGAAGGTCCTTCCCTATCGAAAGCATCCTCGATGTATCCAAGCTCCTCTTCCCTTCCATAGAAATCCTTGACGATCGGGGCCCCCATGGAGCGTTTCTTTTCCTTTCTGTAAAGAAGTCTACCCAGATCAGCTTCTCCACCCTCAAGGACCTCCTCGATCACTTCATGGGTGGTTACCTTTCTATGGAGCCTTTCAGATAGATGATCGATGAGTTTGCCAAGTTTCCACTCACGAAGGTCGCCTTTGAGGTCCCTAACCACAACATAATTATTCCTGAGGTCAACCAGTTTTTCCTGGGTCAATTCAAGACCTTCTGGAGTCAGGAAATAAACCTTCCTTCTCCTTTGCAGGCCAAGGATATGAGAGGACCTTGATACAACAAGACCTGTATTGATCAGGGATTGTATCTCCCGGGAGAGATTATTCTGCCTGACCGATAGCTTCCTTGACATTCCCCCCTGAGAGAGGACGTCGGGAACTGAATAACTGTCCTGCTCCTTCATATGGTCAAGAAGGAGCAGCATGATGCGGTTCTCAACTGTTACCCGCTTGAGATATATCCGTTTGGCCTTCATCCTGCTCGGCACCCTGTAATCTGACTGGTCAGTAATTATAGTTTTAAGATGTAATGATATAGTTGTTGACTATTTGATATAATTTTACATGTTTTTATCCCATTGTATAATAAAGTCATTTCCCGAATTTGGACCATATGAGGACGAAAAGTGTTGTTTTCATCCTGCTATTCCTGATCCCGATGATCATCTTGATAGATCCTGCAAATGGTTCGTTTGACCAAGAGATCAAAATAGATCAACAATTCGTCTATGACGAACAGGATAGGAATGAATGGGGGCCTTCTCTGGGAGGAGAGGAGATAGGAGCTGAATGGGGAGAGACGGTATTGTTCAAAGCTCTCCCCATGGATCCCATAGAAAGATCTGTCATCTTCATATGGAATGTTACAAATCTTGCAAGTGGAAAATCAGCCTGTTATCAAGGGAAACAGATCGAGATCAAATTCTACCCATCAGACAGAAGATTGGATGTGTTCCAGAGGGAGAAATTCCTCGTGGAGTTGACAGTGTATTATGTTCGGTCCCGTGATATCGCCTCCTGGTCTACAATTCAATTCTGGGTCAGCTCTGACGATGACAACGATAATGATGGTATGCCGGACTGGAGAGAGAAATATTACTGGAATGATGATATACTTCATCATCACCCTGAAGATGATGAGGACGAAGATAATTGGACCAACATACAGGAGATAGGATTCGATATCCCGCTTTCATATTCGGAGAGATTGCATCCGTATCGCCCGCCAATTGGTCATTTCGATCCAACCGACCCGAATAGTCCGACCATCATGGTAAGGGACCCTCCAGGGAACAAGCCCGACCCAAATGGTCCGGTGATGACCGACTTTCAGGTATTCCTGCTTCTATGTGGAATAATATCTCCAGCTGTAATTATCGTTCTGGTGGATGTGATCTACATCAAGTATTATTATCTGGAACCAAAAAAGAAGAAAGAGATATCACTCCTTGAAAAGAGCGGAAAAGATAGACCTTTGCCCCTTCTTGAGATGTTCAAGAACAGTAGTGTGGGATAGGTTCAAAACAGCTGCAAGTTCCCTGGATCGGACCTTCTTTGGAGTATCGAAATATCCAAGCCTCACAGCAGTTTCCATGCACATATACTGCTTCGCTGTAAGAGCGGACAGGGCCCCCTCCACTCGTGGTTGATACTTCTTGATAGAGATAATATTGTATTCGGCCCCCCATGCTTTAGCAAATGAGAGGAAACGGTTCAGATCCTCCTGGGTCCCTACAATGGAGCCTGTTAGAGTGCTTAGGGTCAGTCTTGCGGGGAATTCGATGAAACAGTGGAACGTATCGAAGAAATCCCGGATCACTTCCCGGTATACGTCTGGGAACTGACCGGATACAATTGCCAGTGAAGTGTTGTGGTCCCTGGATATCTCCTCGGCATCCTCGATCATGATGAGGTTCTTCAGATGCTCTGCATCCGGTTCCCCTTTCCATACGACCTCACAAACAAGGATGTATCTTTCAAACGTCTGCATCAATGAGGTTACAATTGTGATCTCCTTGACCTTTTCGAAGATGTCACCGTATCCAAGCTCGAGGATATCAGGTGGGTTGTAATCAAGACGGAGGATCTTCAGGTCCATCATGTGACTTTAATGGAAGGATATGACTAATTAATCTTTGCAGAAAACCTTCCATGTAAGGTAGATCGTCACTATACTTCAGCAATAAGTCCCTCGTCATCTTCCTCTTGCACCGGTTCAGGTGGAAGGGGTTCTGGTGGAACTGGCATATCCGGAACATCTTCCTCGATGACCTCAACCACCTCAGCGACAATGACCTCTTCTTCCATGGGCTCTTCCATTGACCCATCTGGTTCGGTCGGAGATTCAAGATGCATCTCAAGGACAGGTTCTTCTTCAACAGGTTCCTCGTCAATACCTGTAACCATCGGTCCCGAATCTACATCGGGCCCCTGATCCTCTTGTGTTGGTTCTTCCTGCTCTCCGGGAGGAGGAGCAACCGGCAGGCCGAATTTCCAGATGTAGAGACCGGCACCAACTATCAGGATAACCAACCCGGCCCCGATGATGATGAAGAGAGTATAATCCTTCTTCTCCTTTGGTGGGTCCTCGATCTCGATCTCCTGGGTGTACTCATTGTTGTGCTTGGCCCTCTCCTCGGCAGTGATCAATGTCACACCGAACCAGATATCCCTCTTTCCGGATTCCACAGGTGAGGTGAAAAGCAGCTCAACAACGAGAGTATTGATACCCCCTGTTAGAATATCCTCATCATAGTCCTGGGTGGCAAGCAGGTCTCCCTGGCTTCCACCATCACGAATTGTAAGGGTGAATCCTCTGTCTATCTTTGCATTGCCGATATTCTTCACGGTAACCTTGGCCTTAACCTGTTGACCGATCTCAACGATCAAGGGAAGCAGTTCCACGGATGAGATGGATATATCCGGATAGAATGAGAAGGTCCTGCTGGCTTCATTATCATCCTTATCATCCTCGAGTAACTCGCTATCGGGGTCGATCATGAAAAGGATGTCACGCTCCCCGATCCCGGACGGTTCCCAATCAACACCTGTTAATGTTGCTTCCTCACCAGGGCCAAGGTAGTCTATGTTCGTGTTTCCTATCAGGGTCTCCCCTTCATAGAAAGTGCAGAGAACATCTTCGGCCTCGACCTCTCCTGTATTTTTAACGGTTCCAAGCAGGGTGATCCTATCGCCAAGCTCCACATTCTCATCGGTCACTCTGATCATATCATCTGCGACCAGATTGGGATATTCCATGTCGATCTTGATGTCCCAGCTTACTCTGTTGGGTGAACCAGATGTCTTCAGTTCAATGGAACCGATCAATCGATCGACACTTCCTACGAGGTTGACCGTGATCTCGATCTGAGTTGAATCCGAAGGGTCAAGGGTGCCTCCACCTCGCTGGATCATCGCATAGGGAGATAGGGACTCGCTTGTGGTCAAGTTGTACTCAATTGGAATGTTTCCCTTATTCAGTACATATACCCTGAAAGTAGCCTGGTTCTCCTTATTTGCATTGAGTGTGACGTTCTTTTCGGATTCGAACTCATAGTAGACGACACCGGACCTGCCAACTGTGAAAGTGTATTCAAGGGAGGATGTATCAGAACCATTCCCTGTAATGGTCCCATCAAGAGAAAGAACGGCAACCCTGCCTGGATCCTCCTCTGCCGGGACCGTGAACCTTATCGCTATCTCCCTTTGCTCACCTGCACCCAGGGAGAATGACGTTGGGGTAACAACAACGTCCAGAGACGTCAAGGATGTATTCCCCGACAAAGCTTTTTCCAGTGAGAACTCACCCGGGATATTTCCAGTATTTTCTGCCCAGAACCGGAGATTGTACTGCACCCTTGGAAGGACCTCATATTCCAGTTGACCATCGGGTATCATGGATAGTGTCAGAGTGGGAACATCGGTCAATGTTAGATCTACGGTACCAGATCCATCTTCAGAGTAGATCCTTGTTGAATTCTGACCCCATGAAGTTGTCTTTCTTCCATAGAGAGAGATGGTATCTCCATCCAGATAATCTGTTAACGGGAAATAGACGGAATAATCACCCTGGAAATTTGTCTCGTCCTCAAGTGATGTTTGAGTTCTCTGATTTGTCCCTGTCACCCTTACCTGAGCTTCTCCTACACCTTGACTGTTGAAGACTCGACCCGAGATCTCAAATCCCCCAACAGGAGAATTCGACTTCACCCTGGTTGTGTTGTAACCATCATTATTGAACTTGCTGATCTCCTCCATTCCCTGTGTATCGGTGTCTATTGAAGCTGTGACGTTGTACTCTGCAAAGGAGACACCATCCGGAAGCTCATCAGGGGTCCATGGAATAGAAACATTCACTATGGAACCTGGTTGGACAATATCGATTGGAACATCCTCCGCTTGGGATCCTGGAGATGATCCATTGACCAGAACGTTCACCAGGCCCACATAAGATGGACCTTCACCTATGTTCCCGACCTGAACGATTATTGTGGACGGATCCATCTCAACGAGGCTTTTTCCCGCATTGTCTCCCTCAAGGATCAGTCTATCTCCCCTGGAGAATTTGACATCATGAACGATAAGGTCCGGAATAGCGGTCCTGACATCGATATCCACAAATTCAACATTGTTGGATTCATCGGTTTCGATGATGGTGGAGTTTACATCCACTGTGACATAAACTCTGTGTGTACCCACTCCAACAGGGGTCCACTCAATGCTGGCCTCAGTAGTGGAGACGACCTCATCGACCGTTGAGTACCCGATAAGGGTCCGATCTCCACCTGGAGGAGTATATTCGAACATGATCTCAACATCAGAAGCCGGTGAAGTGCCAAGGTTCTCGATTATGCAAAGAAGGGTAACGGTTTTCCCATCGACCGGTTCGGAGCCAACATAGATATTCACATCTGCTGGATCCTTGATCGTGAGGTCCACTACTTTCTGGGAGATCATCATTCCATCGAAGTATATGTCAGTGAAATCATCCTTGCCAAGATCCCCGATCAATCCCTGATATCCGAATTGTGGATGAGGGATCCGAATACTCCAGAGAGGATTCCCTGCAAAGGAGACTGCATGGGCCCAGTCATTGGCAAAGAAAACCACATCCGGAGCATCATCGTCATCCAGATCGCACAATAAT
>JAUVBH010000247.1 GCA_030591285.1 Thermoplasmatota archaeon | reverse complement strand
GATGCCGATCACACCAGGATTCCAACCCTTCTGTCCAACAACGATCACAGATCCCTCTAACTGGTCAGTTCTTCTGATCTCCTCGGTGATATCCTCGACGAGCTTCTTTCCAATTGATTGCCTCTTAAAATTCAATGTGCAGAGTTCACGGGAGAATAGCTCTGCATCAATTCGATTATCGGTGATGATCAGATCCAGCGCCATTCCTGGATGGGTTAGACGTCCTGCAGAATTCAATCTAGGCCCCAATTTAAAAGCAATATCAGTTGAGCGAACTCCTTTCCAGGATTCGATCCCGGATTCGGACATGAGAGCACCCAGTCCTATCCTGTTGGTCTTGGCAAGCGTCTTCAGGCCAAAGTGGACCATGGGTCTGTTCTCGTCAATGAGTGGAACAAGATCTGAAACCGTTCCAAGGGCAACCAGGTCCAGGAGGTTTCTTACATCATATTCAATTATCCCATTCATCTGTAGAGCGGTTGCAAGTTTGAAAGCAACTCCAACACCAGCAAGCTCTTTGAAAGGATATCCAGCTCCCTTCATTTTTGGGTCCAATATTGAGAAAGCCGATGGAAGTTGATCGCTTGGCTCATGATGATCTGTAATTATGACATCGATCCCTCTGTCCCTGGCCATATCAACCTCTTTCAATGCAGTTATCCCGCAATCAACTGTTATCAGTAGTGAATCCCCTCTATCCGCCATTGCATCTAAACAATTTAGAGAGACACCGTAACCCTCTTCAAACCTTGAGGGTAGGAAATGGTTCAATTTTTTTGGTCCTAACGCTCCTTCAAGAGCAGTCCTGAGCAGAGCCGTGGATGAGACACCATCGACATCATAATCACCATGTATGGTGACCCCTTCATCTCTCTCAATTGCCAATTTGATCCTGTTTACAGAGTTGTCCATTTGTTTGAACAGAAAAGGATCATGGAGGTTTCTCAAAGAGGGATGGAGAATGTCATACGCATCTTCCGGGTCAAGTATCGATCTTGCCACCATCAATCTGGCAAGTATTGGATGAATGTCCAATCTATCTGAGATGATCCCCGCAAGACCAATGTCCTCCACCCTGTATCTCCATTCCTGTGACCTCACGGTGTCCATTTGGTATCACTTGCAGTAATTCATCGGGGTATCGTTTATAATGTGGGAGGGGGGGAGTGCGAAAGAAATTTGCATTTCATTTGATCTTGAATAGTTCAATCACCATTTGAACCGTTTATCTTGAAAAGGAACTTGAGATAAAGAGGTCCCTGAATGTCGACCTTCTTCTTATGGCTCAAAATGTATTGAAGGGCCTTTGAGGTCATTTTCATGTTGATGCCTTCAAGGTCCTTGACCTTTTCATATTTCTTCCCCGTGTGACCGCGATCCAGGGCTTTTTCGATCTTCCAAGCTGCATACTTGGCAAACCCCTTGACGAATGTCTTGTTGGTCTTGAAAGCTCCTGTCTCTTCCATCTTATCGGACATCTCGGGTGGGGCCCCTATTATGTTCCCATCCCTGACCCATATTTCATTGAAAGCAGCAGGACCTGACAACCCCATCCCTGAAGCCGCTTCCTTGATGCTGATCTCCACAGGAACTCCCTTCAGTTCAAGATCACTGGCCCTTTCATCAGATACCAGGAACTTGCCATAATCGGATTCAACAAGATATCCCTTCCAGGCAACCTTTCGCTTGATCTTCTGATCGCCCCTGCTCTCTTTGTAGCTCTTCAGGATCGCAGAGGATATCTCCTTCCCGAATTCGGTCTGGGGTTTTCGGATATATTTAATGGATGATGCTATCTCATCATCCTTGAGATTCCAGGCTGAGAAGAATTGAGGAAAATAGAGCTCCCTGATATCCGGGTATCCATGTTTGTACATCAATACCCTCTCAACCCCAATATCTGCAATGAAAACAGGAGTATTGATCCCCCTTTCGGTCAGAACTTCTCTTGAGACCATACCGCAGGTCCCAAGTTCAAGATCTCCTCCGAAGATCTCAAGTTCGGTTCCCTTTTCGAAATAGGGGAAGGGATATGGCTTTTCGATGAACTTGATACCACTGAGCTCCTCAGTATCGAAAATTCTTTTTAGGATCTTTTGCCCCTTTTCTATATCCATATCATCATCAAGAACTGCTACCGAGAGTATGTTGTATGTTCTGATATGGCTGGAGTCCAGATTTGGTTCTCTTCTGAAAGATGTAGCAAGGGTGAATAAACGGATCGGGAATGCATTCGTGTCATATGTCGCTTCAAGTGTGGATATCCAAGAGGTTGGCATGAATGACCTTAGTGTGATGTCCTCTTTCTTCATGGATCCAGATCTCAGTTCAGGAATGTTGTTCATAATGGATATCGAATCCTCAAGTGGGATGTTCAATTCCTGGGATATACTTTTTAAAAGTTCCTCTCCACTTGTATCCTCATCCATGGAATCCAGGATGTTCCATAATTCTGCTCTATCAAGATCGGGGAACTTGTTCATAAGCTTCATTTCCACCTCTTTTCGGGGTGGAACAGCATCCAAACCGATCCATGATAGATGATAGATCGAATCCATAAAGGCAGGGTAGAGATCCCCGGTAAGCTGTTTGATATCTTTCAATGGAAGAAAGTAATCCGTCTGGATCTCGTCGAATCCAATAGTAAGCATCATCTTTCGGAAGTTATTGACCGCTTCAGAGATGGGATGAGGGTGTCCTTTTCCTGAAAAGTAACCAACCATATCCTCTACTTTTAATTCTTCCTTCTTTGGTGTTTTAATCTTTGTTGGTATCTTCTCGTCAGCCATTTCCCCCACCTCCATTCTTATTGATACCGTATCTTGAGTTCAAGGCTATTGCAAGTTCTCCTCCTGTTCGATCCAGGAGTGACCGGACAACATCCTGTTTTTTCTTCAAGGGGATCATTCCCGAAGGGTAGACAAGACCCTCAATAAGGTGTCCGATCTCTTTCATTCTTTCATAGGAGAATGCTGCATCATCGAGTTCCGATTTCAGCAGTCTGTTTAGTGTTATCCTTCTTAGTTCACCGACAGTGTCACAAGCTCCCAGAATGTATGCTCTTTCTCCTACATTGACGGATCCGATATCAGGGAGACGGTCACTGTTTAGAACCGAATCAAGTATCGCAGCTTCTGAATACTCTGTTAATGCATCCTCTACAAAACCATACCTTGTAAGTTTTGGACCCAAGGTAGATAGCAGTTCATCCCTTTCCATGGTGAGTGGAACAAGATCGATCGTTTTCTCCTGTACGAGATCAGAGATGGTCTTTCTGCAGGATCTGATCAGGTTCCTTGAAAGGGAAAAAGCGGTGTCCCTTCTCTGTTCCTCTTCATCGAGGGCTTGAGATATTTTATCCCTGAGACCTCCGATATCCATCATATAATATCCAATTCCTAGCTTCTATATAACCATAGCCTTGGGATTATCCTGAAGGAATGAAAATTATGCACCTGGTCTCATCATATCTACCGGTTTGACTCTTAGGGTTTTC
>JAUVBH010000203.1 GCA_030591285.1 Thermoplasmatota archaeon | reverse complement strand
ATAGAATCTCTTGACAAGGTCTACAAGACCGGCAAGATGGAATACCAGGCTCTCAAGAAGGTCGATATCAAGATCGAACAGGGAGATCTGACAGCGATAGTGGGCCCGTCCGGGTCCGGGAAATCAACCATCCTCAACATGATCACAGGCATTGATAGGCCGACAAAAGGATCGGTCGTCATCAACGGTCAGAGGATCGACACAATGAAAGAGGATGAGCTTGCGAAGTGGAGAGGAGAGAACATTGGAATAATCTTTCAGTTCTTCCAGCTCTTTCCAACATTAACAGCCCTTGAGAATGCGATGCTTCCGATGGATTTCGCAAACAAGGGGAAGTTGAAGGAGAGGGAGAGGATCGCAAGATCGAACCTTGAACTTGTTGGATTGGGAGATAAACTGAATAATCTCCCCTCGGAACTATCGGGCGGAGAACAGCAGAGGGTTGCGATCGCCAGGGCTCTAGCAAATGACCCACAGATCATTATTGGTGATGAACCAACAGGCAACCTTGATTCAAAGACAGAGTTGAGGATGTTTGAACTTCTAAGAAAATTGAACCAGCAGGGGAAGACGATCATCTATGTCACCCACTCGAAGGACCTCGCCAAGAAAGCTGGAAAGAAGATCACCATCCTGGATGGGAGGGTAGCTGCAGCAGCTTGAATTTGACCGGGGTGTTGAAGATGTCAAAAACAAGAGTTGTCGAACTTGGAATGATATTTGCATATTCCAGTTTCCTTGTACTATTTTCGACATCATTCTTCATCCAGGAGTTGATGAATGGAAATCTAACCGGTCAATTATTCCTTCTGGAGTGATATCAATGAAACCTACACTACTGAAAAAATCCTGGGGTGACCTTCGAAAAAGAAGGTCCAGGACGATCTTTACCATCCTCACTATCGCACTTGGCGTTGCAGCACTTGGGATGTTCGCTGTAATTCCGCTATTCGACCAGGCAATGTTCGATGAGATAGATGATACCAACATGTGGAATCTGAGAACCTACATGCAGAATGTCGAAATGGATGAAGAGGACATTATAGCTCTTGAATCCCTTGATAATATTGAAAATGTTGAACCAAAACAGCATTTTTCCACAAGGATCTATATTGGTGAGAGAAGGAATGATGCTTTGTTCATCGGGGTCCATGATTTCGACAATATGAAAGTGGACCGATTGAGCCTCGAATCTGGGAGTTTTCCGGGAAATATGGAGGTTCTTACAGATTCAGGGAATTCAAGGAGTGATCTTTTCAGATCAGGACCTGGTGATGAGGTAAGGGTGATCGATGCAAATGGCAATGATCGGAACCTTCACATAACAGGATCAGGAAAAACAATAACCTACGATCACTCCACATATGGGATAGCGGTCTTCTTCGTGGATATGGATACCATCCGATCCCTTTCCAATTCGAGTGGTTACAATTCCTTATCCATCGACCTGGGTACAACTTCTGATGAGGACATTGACCGGGGTGTCGAAGATGTCAGATCATATCTGAAAGAAAACACAAATTTCGTTGCTTTCTCGGAGATCCCAGAAACCAGATCGGAGGGAGATTGGCCTGGAAAGGACAATTTCAGCGATATGGCGAGCTTCTTCTATGTCCTGACCTTCATGACGCTGTTCTGTTCGGTGTTCCTGATATCAAATACAATGCATACGATCATTACCGAACAGAAGAAAGAGATCGCTCAGATGAAAGCGGTTGGAGCGACCAAGATCCAGGTTGCAATATCCTACATCACCACGTCCTTCATAATGGGGATCATCGGATCGATGGTTGGGGCCTTCCTGGGGATATGGGTTGCTTTTGGGATGGTCTGGTTCCTCGGGACGAGCTTCTACGGACTTGTACCCTCTTTCAGCATCCATTGGCCCAGTGTAGCTTTGGCAGGGTTCATAGGGATCGGTATCACGATCGGTGCAACCCTTCCTTCACTCTGGGGGGCCATCAGGTTGAATACGAGGGAAGGGCTCCAGGATTCTGGAATCTCCTCAAACTATGGCAGCTCTTTCATTGACAAATTACTTCTCAGATCCAGGCTGCTTCCAAGATCGTCCCAGATGGGTTTGAGAAATGCAGCAAGGAAGAAGGGGAGATCCCTATCAACGATACTCCAGGTCGCCCTCGCTGTCTCAATGTTCCTTGGCGTGGTAACGATCGGTCATTCCCTGGCAGAAAGAGTAGAACAGGAATATGACAACTTCACTTTCGACATATTGGTCAATGGACAGATGGATGGAAGTAAACCTCTCACTGAGGATGTCTCATACAATATTGAGATGATACAGGGGGTGGAGATCGCAGAACCGTTTGTCCTGACCCAGGTAGTTGCCGGAGAAAGTGTTGCATACGTTTTTGGTTATCATTATGATACTATCGCTTATGCTTTCGATAGGACCCTATACCAGGGCAGATGGTTCACTGAGCAGGAACAGATCGATGCTGAAAATGTCATTGTGATCGGAAGAGCTCTATCAACGGTTGAGGATATCAAACTCGGGGACATGATAACACTGGAAACAGCGACCGGCCCCCAGTTGTTCGAAGTGATCGGTTTGGACTCCGGACAGATGATGAATGGAGAGGTAGGGTATGTCCCCCTGGATACATTGCAGAATATACTTGTCGCCGGAGATACAGTATCAGGTTTCGCTGTGGTGACCACCAGTGATGATCATGAACTTATTGACACGGTTTCCACCGAGATAGAGGATGATCTGACCAGCAGAGGTTTCGTGGTCGAAAATGATGTATGGTATGTGATGAAGGAGAATAATGTCCGATCCAATCAGCAGGTCATCAATCTGATGATAGCTGTTGGGTCCATTATCGTTCTGATAACAATGATCGGCCTTATGTCAACTTTGACCATGAACATACTGGAGCGGACAAGGGAGATAGGTATGATGAGATGCATAGGTTCCAGGTCATCCCATATTCGAAGGATCTTTGCTACCGAAGGAGTGGCGATGGCTCTCCTGGGAGGTCTCATTGGGATTCCCCTTGGATATGGAGTTGGAACATTCCTGAATGTCATAATGCTGGAGATATTGAACCTGGAGATGGACCTGCTTTTCCCTGTGAATTTCGTTATCATCGTTCTGGCAGTTACCATCATATTGACATTGGTCGTTATCCAGCCACCACTATTCAGGGCCACACATTTCAAACCGGGAGATGCGTTGAGATATCAGTGATCATGAAAAGTAAAATCACCTGCATAGGGGGGAGGTCCTGCGCGGCTTCCCCCCGCTATTTTTTTGAAAAATCAATTTAATGAAGTTACAGATCATTGCATAAATTGATGATCATTCCACCAGGATCTTGGTGGAGACACCTTTTCCCAAAGCCATTCTGCTGTCACCGTATGATACGATAACAGGGCCCCCGGAGTTCTGAACAACTGTCATTGCAGAACCGATCCCTATTCCGAGCTCGCTGAGTCTCAGATTGATACCTCGGCCCCCGTTTACCTCCTTGACAATAACCTTCTCTCCTTCATCGACGTGGGAGAGTGGGCGTCTGCTCTTGGGAATGTAGATCGGGTTCATGAAGGCACCATTAGGGTATATTGAGAGTTTTCGGTAACCCTAAATTTGTTAGAGTATATAAAAACATTGGCATCTTATTCACAGTTACAGACAAAATATGTCATCTGAATGGCCTTCAAGCCTCAAAAGAAACCTCTTTGTATCCAGACCTGCACCGAATCCGCCTAGCTCTTTTTTCCCATTTCCCCTGGATGCCACCACTCTGTGACACGGGACCAGGATAAGAAATGGATTTGAATTCATTGCATTGCCAACTGCCCGGGCCCCTCCAGGTGAACCCGAAAGCTCGGCAAGCTCACCATAGGTTGCAACTTTGCCATATGGGATCTTCATCAGTTCCTGGTAAACTCTTTTTCGAAATGGAGTGATGGAAGACATATCCAGTGGAATATCTCCCCTTCCAGGCTCCCGTCCATAGAAATAATCGTTAATGTAAGTCTTTAAAGCAGCAAGGATATCTCCCCCCTCCAGGTCATATAGTCCGGAAAAATCATCCGGTCTATCCTCCTTGACCAAGGATATCGAGGTTAAACCTATCTCCGAAAATTCTGCTCTGAGCATACCGATGGGAGACTTAATTGCATAGGTACCTGTCATCAAAGATCCCTCTGCTTCCACCCTTCCCCCATGGCATCTATGAGTTTCCTCAGCGAGGT
>JAUVBH010000159.1 GCA_030591285.1 Thermoplasmatota archaeon | reverse complement strand
GCAACTAGTATCTCGTTCCCGGGAATATCGGGTCTTATATCACCTATGGCTGGAGTAAGTTGTTGACCACCTGAGGTCCAGATATCATCATAGTGGAACGTGCCATCATCATCGTAATATCCGGTATAGACCTTCATATCCCTGGCAACCCAAACCAGTTCGCTTCCGGTGTGTGTAATATCAATATCTCCGATAGCGACACCATCGATCGGTTCTGTACCTTTGAATGGTATCTCCACATCCCAGAGGGTTGTGCCATCTCCTGCTGAACTACTGCCATTCGACCCTTCAACATGGGGAGAGATGACCATAAAGCCCATGGATAGCAATAAAACAGTGATAGCTATAGCGAAAAATTTCCAATCATTCATAAGCCCACCTTGCAATATCCTATGCTATAGCGATATCTTGATACAAGACGTTTAAAAGACTTACGGTTCACTTTTGAAGCCTGTTCCAATGTTTGTACATGTAAGGCTCGTCATATAAAAACAAAAAAAAGGGCCCAATTGGGCCCTGTTCCTAACACCCTCGAGACTACTCCTCGATCTCCTCGTCGAGCCCCTTCTTGAAGAATATCATGTAAGCCGCAAATGCAATTATTACCATAACGATGAGCACAAGGATGATGATCAACCATACATGCTTCTCATCTTCTGTCTCCTTGAAGACCGGGACCGGATCACCCTGTGTCCATTCCAGATCATCATATCCTTCTTTTGAGACCCTGAACTCTGTTCCATTCGGGAATATCTCCATATCAAGACCTTCGAAGGTGGCTATTCCGAACATAGTTGTTGTTGATGTGTAGGTTGCTCCCTCTATCGTTACATCGACCTGGGCCCCCTCTACCACCTTATCATCATCATCGATGATGGTAACCTTTGGATGAGCAGATACGGGTCTCACATGGTCGTAGTATCTAAGTGTCGCATTGATGCTTGTTGAAACGTTGTGGATAAAGGCCGATCCGTCCCAGAATAGATATCCAGTGATCTCGAGGTTCACCCCAAGCTCGTTCAGAGGTGGTGTGACCCTGACCTCGTAACCGATTCCAAAGGGAACTTCTTCAAATTCATAATACCCCAATGTATCAGTTGTTGTGTTTCCAACATTGGCTCCCGTGAAATTAAGAAGTGTTACATTTGCACCTTCACAGAAAAGACCCTCGCTTGGCCCATCTTGATATTTCACGTATCCGAAGATCGGACCAGCCTCTAGTGGGATATATTCATAATATTCGAATTCGAGGTCCAGATCGGAGCCCACTATAGGGAGATATGAAAGGTTGACCCAGCCGCTTGTCCGAAGATATCCGCTATGGTCTTCTCCTCCCTTCGCCTCGTTTTCTGGAATGGCCACAACCGTGTAGTTCATACCTATCGGAAGGTCCATGAACCAAAAATATCCCGAAGCATTCTGTATGGTCATATTGGAATGCACGGTTCCATTTTCATCATAGAGCCATACGGTTGAATTCCGGGAAAATTCACCCATCATTGGTCCATCTTTATAAATGATCTGGCCGCTGATCCTCCTGGTCTGGTTGTATACTCCAGTTAAGATAATGTCAATATCGTCTGTAATGTTTGCATCTATTGGACCTGCATCGATCTCAACCTCATGATCTCCCTCGAACCATGCTTGGATCATATTTGTCCCGTTGATAACATTCTCGCTCCCCCAAACTTTCTTCCAGCTCAGGAAGGGAAAAGGACCTTCAAATTCACCATCAATATTAGAGGTCAGACCGGTTCCATTGAAATGCTCCGTGGAATAATATGAGATCCCATCATGAGTGATATTGATCTCTCCACCCTGAAGAGGTTCAGTTGTTCCATTTGCAACCTCTACCATCATTTTGATATTTCTCTGAAAGTATGATTTGACGGTCTGGATCGGGTCAGGGACATCCATCAGAATATCTGCCGGATCGATGTCCATGTTGTGCATCGAAACATTGCCTGTTTCCATCATTATGAACTTCTCAGTAAAGGTCGTATCAACATCGTATAGATCGAGGTCCTTGCCTGCCAGGTTATAGATCGCAGTTCCGGATCCTCTAACTTCAATGGTCCCTTGGTCCAGGACAATATCATCAGTTGTGTCAAGTTCAAAACATCCTCCCATAGAGGTGTTGCAGGAGAATTCGAAATCCTCGAATGTGATATTGTGTGAATCCCGGATCCTGACTGCCTGTTTATCAATTGAATAAACTGATATATTTTTAAATTTCAGATTCTTGGCATCTAGAATGTAGATTCCTTCACCGGAACTGGATGCTATTATCTTCACATCGCTGAGAGATATATTTTCTGAATATCCAATGGACATGATGCCAAGATGTCCATACTCATCAGTGAATGTTATTCCAGACACGTTGGCCCAATTAGCGTAAATGCCCACGATCACATCAGCCATCCATCCAACGATGACCTCTCCCTCGGTATGGTTTCCAATAACTGTGATCCCATCGTTAGAGATCCTCAAACCTTTGGTATAGTTGCCGGGGGCAACATAGATCGTATCTCCTTCCAATGCATCTAAAAGTGCATACGCTATCTCTGTATATGTCGAGTTCTCCGGTGCAACATACAGTGTCCTGCCTGGAGCTCTCGTCACCTCAGGGGCCCCTTCTCCTTCAAGGACTACCATAAAAGCTCCCAGTGTTAACATACAAACCATTACTATTGCTGATATCCTCTTCATAGGGTCTCCCCCTCTGTCTGGAGGCGAAAAGGAATCTTATTGGTAATAACAGTTTTCAATTGTGATGACCTTGGTCATGGTCATGATCCTCCCCATGCTCATGGGAGTGTTCATGTTCTCCATGATGGTTCCCTAAGTGCTTTTCCTGTCCTTTCCCAGGTCTCATATTGCCAAATGCTCTGACCATTATCTCTTCCATCGCAGGATGTATGGTCTGAGCTTTCACAAGCGGCATGTAATCGCCGTCACCGGCATTCATGAGATAAACCAATGGTTGCACCATAGAAGTTGCATGCGGCCCGATCGCATGGGCCCCGAGGATCTTTCTGTTCTTTGCATCAACGATGACCTTTACGAAGCTTTTCCCATCATCTCCCATTGCGTATCCTTTGATGGCATCTGTATAGCTGGACTGCCCAACCATAACAAGCTTCTTTTTAATGGCCTCGGATTCCAGCATGCCAACCGATGCTATCTCGGGGTATGTGAATACTGCATGTGGGACCGCGTGCTCATCCAGCACTTCCATATCCTCTTTGCTTTCTGCGTACATGTTGTTCGAGGCTACACCTGCTTCATAGTTCGCAGTGTGTCTGAAGAGATGGCGTCCGATAGCGTCACCGATGGCAAATATTCCGGGGACGTTGGTGCGCATATACTTGTCTATCTTGATCCACCCTTTTCCGGTTACTTCGATCCCGCTCTTGTCTGGTCTGAAGAGGTCAGCGTTGGATATCCTCCCTACGGCAACAAGTATCTCCTCACCCTTGATCCGGTATTGCTTTCCAGTTTTCCTGTCCCTGGCAACCACGAATTTCTCCCCATCTTCCTTACCAGCTTTCAGTACTTCGTAATCGGTGTAGACCTTCATTCTCTGGCTCAACCTTCTTTTCAATTCCTTGGAGATCTCCGGTTCCTCCATGGGCACCAGATACTTGTTCCGGCCCACGATCTTCACCTTGGTACCGACAGCATCGAAGAAGTGCCCGAACTCTGTGGCAATATATCCGCCACCGACTATAACGAGACTTTTTGGAGCCTTTTTGATCTGAAGTGCGGTGGTACTTGTCAAATAACCAGCTTCTTCCAGTCCTGGTATCTCGGGAATGAATTCTCTGGTTCCAGCTGCTATCAGTATCTTAGGGGCGGTTATCTTCTCTCCATTGACCTCGATGATCTTCTTTCCAACGAACTTACCTGTTCCATTGTAGAAATCCAGACCATGGCCCCAGGCGGATTTGATGCTCTTTGTCATGTTGGATACATCTTCATCGACCAGATCGTGCATTCTCTTCATTATCAATCCAAAATCAACCTTTTCCACCCTGGCATCCACACCTACCTTTCCTGCTTCCCTCAGCATCTGAACGACATCAGCTGGATAGAGAATGATCTTTGTTGGGATACAGCCTCTGTTCAAACAGGTTCCACCAAGTGGACCGTTGTCAAGAATAGCTACCTTCTTCCCCTGAGAATACACATCAGAAGCGACGTTTAGACCGGCTCCTGATCCAATGACTATGAGATCGTATTCTTTCATGTTTCAAACTCCCAATACCAAAACAAATGAGTTGAACTATCTATTAAAACCCCCTAAATGATAAGTTTGATCTTACAACCTAAGGGCCCATTTCAAGAATTTTATGATGTATCCCCTTCCACCTGGAAGGAGATCAAAAAATAGAAGAGCAGAAGGAATTCCGAAGGCAAGTCCTGCGATCAGGAGGTCCCATCTCTGCATCAATATGCAAATGATTGCACCCCCAACATGGGCGGTGATCACGAAGGATTCGGGATACCATCTCATGAATCCCCGTTTCAATATCTCCCTCACCATGCGAACCACACCACCGATAGAAGATATGTGAAAAGGACCATGACAAGAAGCGAACCATATGCCATAACGATCCCGGCAGCCATTCCGAGTTCTTTTGTGGGCAGGTGGGCTTTCAATGCATCAATGTCTGACCAGACAGCAACGAAACCCCCGACAGCCATGAACCAGGCAGTATAGTTTGCAAGGGGGACGCCAAACCACTGCCCCTCCTCCCATCTCCATAATCCATAAGCGACGAAGATCGCATCGATCCCCACATCTATGGAGACGGCAAGGACCCCAGCGAGCAATCCCTTTTCCAGTTT
>JAUVBH010000239.1 GCA_030591285.1 Thermoplasmatota archaeon | reverse complement strand
CATTACATACTTCGATCTCTTGGTGCCTCTCTTTTCGATCCTTGCAAGCTGAGACAGGTTCAGGTTCGTGATAGCGGTCTCCGAACCTGCGAACCAACTGGCAAGGTAGAGAAGAACCAGCATGACAATTATCATGACAACAATTTCATATGGACCCATGATCGCTCCCTCGACCTATCCAGAAGTGGGAGGATGGTGAAAAAGATTTGTAATTCGATCAATATGGTGTGCCAATAAATTATAAAAAGATCTGAGCCCTTAAATTACCAGATCAATAATTATCTTAATAGGGGCCCTGAAGATGAAAGGTATAATCCTCTACCAGAGCAAACATGGAAGCACGAAGCAGTATGCTGAATGGATCTCTGAGGAGACGGGTTTCCCTCTTGTCGATCTGAAAAAAGAGAGTATACCAGACCTGAAAGATATGGAAATCATCGTCATCGGGAGCTGGATCCTTGCTGCAAGGATGGTGGCCCATGGCTGGATGAAGAAGAACTGGGCCAAGATCAAGGACAAGAGTGTTATCGTGTTCTCGGTTGGCGGGGATGTACCCACTGAGGAATTGAAGAAGAAATACATGGATTCCTCCTTGCCCAAAGAGACAAAGGACAAGGTCCATTTCTACACCTATCAAGGACGTTTCAGGCAGGAGGACCAGAACTTCATGCTCCGGGGGATGCTGAAATTCGCAGCGAAGTTCGAGAAAGAGGGAGATCTTGCCAATAACATGGTAGTGGGTGTGGATGGGGTGAAGAAAGAAAATCTCGATGAGATGATCCAATACATCGGCTCCCTTTCAAAATAAGAAGATATTTGAGAACGTTCTCATATCATCTCCCATGGAAGTCGTTGAGGATGCCACAGAATTGATCGGAAAAACACCACTCCTCAAGCTGAACAGATTGTTCCCGGATTCACCAGCCAACATCTATGCCAAGCTTGAACTTTGCAATCTGATGTCGATCAAGGACAGGCCCGTTCTCTCCATGATCACGGCCGGAATGGCCGAGGGCAAGATCGGGCCTGACACAGAAGTTGTTGAAGCAAGTTCTGGCAACACAGCCATTGCAATAGCTCTTCTGGGGGCAGTTATGGGATTCCGGGTTCGGATCTACATGAGCGAGCTGGCATCTGTTGAAAGAAGACAGATCATAATGGCATACGGTGCAAAGGTCATTATCACGCCGGGTTCCGAACATACAAAAGGGGCCCGTACTCGAGCAATAGGATACTGCGGGCAGAATCCGGATTCCACTCTATTTCTCAACCAACACGGAAATCCCGACAATGGGAGGGCACATTACACAACCACCGGACCTGAGATCTGGGAACAGACAGATGGCAAGATCGATATCATGGTCATAGGTCTAGGAACATCCGGAACATTCGATGGTCTTTCAACTTACTTTAAAGAGAAGGATCCGAACATCAAGATAATCTGTTTCGAACCCGAGTCAAGTCCTGTATATTCTGGAGGGGAACAGGGAAAACACAAACTGATCGGCATCGGACCGGGATTTCAGACCGATAATTTCAAACGGTCCATGGAGAACATGGACGAGCTTATACTTGTCCCGGATGAGGCTGCGTTTGAGATGACCGGTAGGATAGCTAGGACCGAGGGACTCCTTGTTGGCGTTACCTCGGGAGCAGCTGCCTATATTGTGGATAAAGTGTCCAAGAGACCCGAGAACAGTGGTAAGACCATCTGCTGTATTTTCTACGATACGGGAGAAAGGTATCTTTCGACCCCGGGCCTCTTTTCATCCGAAGGTGTTCAGTTCGAGGACTGATCGATCACTCCATTCTCCTTCTCATCGCCAGTGTCAGCCCTCCAATGAAGCCTGCGAAGGAATACCAGATCATTACTGCAATTCCAACTACAAGATCGGGTTCACTACTTCCTCCAATGTTTTTACCTGGGCCAATAACTTCGGTTGCTACTGTATTATTCAGGACATCAGTTATCAGGCCGCCCGAATATGTAACAATGAACCATGGCTCAACTCCTGCCGAATTTAGTATCATGGATATGATGGGGAGGATCATCATTACCAGAAAGAAACCAACCAGCGATGAGGCAATGGCCCTCTTCATGAAGCTGGAGAACAGATAAATGATACTGACTATGGAGATCGAATACAATATAGCAATAAGGAAAGAGTAAAGCATCTCGACCGGGATCTCTCCGACCCCATATATCACCGCAATGGAAGTAGTGGTTGCCAGGAAATACACACTCACTGTGATGATCACAGGAATGACCGCTGCAAAGAACTTCCCGATGAATATCGTGGCCCTCCTCTGAGGTGTTGGGAATAGAAGAAGTCCTGTTTTCTTCTCGAATTCACCTGAGATAGCATCCCCCGCAAAGATCGCGGCTGCTATAACAATAAGCATGCCCACATATCCCAGATTACTATCTGCGAAAGCAAGACCTGTTGATGGGAAATCAGATCCTATCAGAAGCGGAAGGAACGAGAACAACAATGAGATGAAAAGAGCTATACCCATTGACATCAGGAACCTTTTCCTTCTGTAATGCTTCCTCATCTCAAATGAGATAGATAGGAACGTCTTGCTTAGATCGTCCTTGAATTCTGAAAAAGATGATGCCATTCAGTTCACCCCCTTCTCGTCTCCCATGATGGAGAGGTAGAAATCCTCCAGACCTCCATCTGCAGGTTTGAACGAGTAGACCTTGTAACCAGTTTTGATAAGTGTGTTGAGGAGAACATGGCTTGTCTGCGGTTCACCATCGTAATAGATGATCACTCCGCGGTTATCTTTTGTAACGGATGTTACACCCTGCAGGGAGCCAATATGCTGTATCATCTTTTCTGTAACGCTGGTCAACAGAGAGACATCTATTGTGTTATTCGTAGCCTTGATATTGATATTCTCAACAGTGTCATCTTCCTTGATCTTGCCATCGTTGAGAAAGATAACCCTATCACAAGTTTCACTGACCTCTGAGAGAAGATGAGAGCTCAGGAAGACCGTTTTTCCCTTGGCTGCCTGCTTCTTGATAAGGTCTCGAACCTCCTTGATCCCTTTTGGGTCCAGACCGATAACCGGTTCGTCCAGGATCAGGATGTCAGGATCATGCAGTATCGCCTTGGCGATCATCAATCTCCTCTGCATTCCCGTGCTGAAGGATCCGATCTTCTTGTCGATCACCGCTGAAAGCTTAACTTCACTCATTACCTCGATGATTCTCAGATCTATCTCCTTTTTGGGCATGGAATATACCTTGGCGAAGTAGGTCAGAAGCTCTCTGGGTGTGAGGTAATCATAAACCCCCGGGACCTCGATCAAGGCCCCAACATGCTTCATGGCTTTCTTGGGGTATTTTTGTGCATCGATGCCGTTGACCAGAACCTTTCCTGAGGTGGGTTTGATCATGTTGGTTATCATTTTTATGGTGGTCGTCTTCCCTGAACCATTGGGCCCGAGGTATCCGACGATCTCACCCTTGCAGATCTTGATCGAGATGCCGTGCATGACGACTGGACCTTTCTTATCGTATTGTTTGAACAGGTCCTTGATCTCTATCGGACACGTTTCTTTTTCCATGGAAAAAATTAACGCTGCATATATAAAGTGATTTTCCCCATCTTATACCCAAATCTCTTCCCAATCATT
>JAUVBH010000167.1 GCA_030591285.1 Thermoplasmatota archaeon | reverse complement strand
GCAGCACCTTTATCCATCTTCACCGCAAGATGATGTAGCTCTCTCTTCATCTTGAGATAGTTTTGGTATCTCGCCTCATCAAGTGAACCGGCTTCCAATGCTTTTTTCACGGTGCAACCAGGCTCGCTCTCATGGTTGCAATCCTTGAACCTGCAACTCAAACCAAGCTCATGGATGTCCTTGAAAGCATCCTCCAGCATCGAATAATCACCCCATAGTTGGAGTTCCCTTATTCCCGGATTGTCTATTAGAATGGAACCGTTTGGAAGTGGTATGAGTTCCCTCGAAGTGGTGACATGCTTCCCCTTTCCATCACCTTTTCTCACATCTCCGGTCTTCAACCTATCCTCCCTCAATAACCGGTTGATAAGGGTCGATTTGCCGACACCTGATGAACCAACCAGAGCTATGGTCACACCAGGTTTAAGATATTCATCAAGAGCTTCGACTCCTTGTCCTTTCAAAGCACTGATATGATGGACCGCAATATCACCAGCGATCTCCAGGACGAGTTCTGTCTTCTCATCCACATCATCAACAGCATCCGATTTGTTCAGAATTACAACGGAAAGTGCCCCTGAAGCTGCTGTCATGGCAAGATACCTTTCCAATCTTCTGAGGTTAAAATCCCGATCCAGCCCCATTACTATAAAGATCTGATCCACATTCGCGGCTATCACCTGCTCGTGAACATCCCTTCCTGCACTTTTTCTTGATATGGATCCCTTTCTCGGAAGCACCTTGATAATTATATTGGCGGTCTCGGAGAGCTTAGCAACAACCCAATCTCCAATCGCAGGGGCCCATTCCCCCAAAACCTTTGAAGAAGCCCTCCCCCGAACATCCCCGTTTTCGGTGATGATGGTGTAATGGGAGCCATCGAAAAAGGAGATCCTTCCCACTACAACTCCTTGGACCCCTTCAAGCTGAAGCTCCTTGTATGCATCTTCAAAATGCCTGTTCCAACCAAGTTGTTCATTGGACATCAGCACACCACCGGGAGCTTGTTACTTGAAATTATCCAATATTTTATAGATACTATTTTTGTTAACACAAGATTATTTGTCCCGATATCCGATCCGGATCCCATCTCTGGTATCGTATGGATCTCTATTTTCAGAGGGCGGAGAATAACTAGTTTGATAGGTTCTTTGGACCGAAGAGCGGTCGGGCATGGACCCAGGTATGGTCGATCCATAGGAAGCACTTGAAGGATATCGATCATTTGGATCTGAGGGATATCCATATGGCATTCTTCCTTCACCCCTTTCGATATATGGTACATTGTCGTTCTTCTCCCTCTTTTTACCCACTACTACCATGATTATCCCTATAACGATCAATATAATACCCACAACCGGGAGGATCCCTCCTGCACAACACAGATTGGCAGCGGATTCTGAAGCGGATTCCCCGAATACTCTAACATTCACATCATTGATGTTTTTAGAGTCATCTGTAAAGATCAATTTGATGACCCAGTGATCACTGAAATCCTCTAGAACATCGACTTCCAATGTTATTGGAGTTGTAACCTTTCTGTTCAATAAAAATGAACCAGATGGATCTAATACTCTAACGGTTAGTTCTACAGGTCCAGATCCCAGTAAATTTAGTTCGATCTTTATCATTGATGTGGCGTCAAAAGATTCCACTATACAAGTATAGGATCTGTCATATGCCATGTTGAAATCGCTTCCTCTCGCGATTTCAGTTTCCACTTCCTCGGCTGAAACTGCAAACGCAATTAAGATGCCTCCAAGGATTGCCATGATCACCCCTAAACCAAGAAGGATCCATCCTGTATTTCTCAAAGAATTCCCCATTTAGTCTCCCTAATAATTATCGCTGAAGAGATAGAAATAGGTTTTCCAATCCATCTCTCCCCATCATTTCTCTATGATGGTGATCGCATATGATCTTGTCCTGAAGATATCTGGAAGATCAAAGATCAGTTGATCGACTCAATGGACTCCTCCCAGATCGAAGCTTTCAGCAGGTAGAAGTCCTGCTGTAGTCCGATGTTTCCGATATCATAGAACAGAGATACTATCGCATCTGGTGCATCCACGATGTAGATCCCAAGTGAAATATATCCTCCTCCCACGTCTTTTCCCATCAATTTCAGAGGAATGGCAAGGTTGACCTTGGTTGATATTGCTAGCGTGAAAGAGGAGGGGAGGTCTACACCTTCCGGAGCCATTTTAGCAACTGGACCTGGCATCTCCATTTCCATGAAGATATCAAGTCCGATATAACACCTTGAAAGGATCTCCAATGGGAAGGCCCTATAGTTACCTGCACTCTGCGGATCAGCAAGGTTCTGCACAAATATCTTGATATTATCATACACCCAACCAAGGAAATCTGCTACTGCTTCCCCATCTGCTTGGAAGGATAGTTCCAGTCCTCCGCCGGCAGTTCCAGAGGCATCCTCTATCTCGATCGAAAGGAACATTCTCACATCGATCACGAGCTCCCTAACAACAGAAAGGAACCTCTCCATGAAAAGGTCAATTGCTTTCTCCAGGAAAGGAACGATGATATCAAAACTCAATCCGAAGATCTCGTATGATATCTCCCATGCTTCCTTGATCGAGGATAGTGCTATGGAGACCAACATGGATCTGAGATCCATCGGTAGATTTCCTCCATTTTGATAACCCGGGGTCTCCTCTCCATATCTCCAAACACCAAATCCATCAGCATCTCTGGAAAGCCATCCATTTTGAGAGAGATCCACCTCAACATCATCCATTATCAATCCGGATGGTGTGCGGAGTACAATATTGACCATCCCATCGGTTGGAATCTCTCCTTTCCATCTCCAAAGGTTGGAATCATTGATCCCTACCATCATGAACCTGGAACTCTCCGGTTCCAATCTCCATGAAGCGATCGGGCCAAACACAGGATCTTCCATATCCAATGTGGATCCGTGAAGGAGATAATCCCGGGGATTGAAGATCTCTATGTCCGTGATATTTCCTCCCCATATATTGACCTCATTGAGGTGTGGTTCTAGCTCTTCCGGCATTCTGTATTTCAATCTGAAACCTGCATCAATGACCGCCTGAACTCCAAGAGGAGGGATGGGGATGAATG
The DNA here is from genome assembly GCA_030591285.1 of Thermoplasmatota archaeon. Taxonomy (GTDB): domain Archaea; phylum Thermoplasmatota; class Penumbrarchaeia; order Penumbrarchaeales; family Penumbrarchaeaceae; genus JAFGLL01. The sequence goes on along the minus strand of JAUVBH010000167.1, from coordinate 1,618 downwards.
GCTCCACTCCAAGTGTATCACCAATTGAAACCTGACAGGACTTGAACTCCTCAAGAGCTGGAATATCGAAAGATGCCCGAAGGACTGGTCCTCTATCAGATTCGAATCTCACTCCAATTGAGATCATATGTGGAGCCCGAACCATGAATGGGTCCAGCTCCAGTTTGATGAACAATGGACCTATGTCAAATGTCACTGTCCCGTTGAAGTCAAAGCTCCCATTTTCAACCCTGTTGAATGACATGAAGCAGTGCATCCCTACGGGAAGAATATCCATCGTGATATTGAGGAGATTACCCTCTCCTCCCATCAGGGCTCTTCTCTCTGTATGGAGAGCAAGTTTGAATGCACCCACTTCCATTTCAAGATCTATTTCATCGATACCAAGGATGTTACAGGTTGCATTCAAAATCCCTCTAATGCCCATTTCAACGATCCTGGCAATAATATCCTTCACGGTTTCCCTGATCGTAGAGGAGAGGTCCAGAGTAATATTGGAAATGACCCTGGCAATTTCGAAAAGGTCGAGATCTTTTCCCTTTATGATATCCACAATAATTGGAGGGATCTCTCTCAAAGATGACAAGGACCCTCCGAGAATATCCTCAACGATCTGACCCAGTTCATCTTTCAAAATATCCCTGGCCTCTAACACCTTATCCAGAGCATATTCCCAGAATGTACCATACTCTTCATAATCTGCTCCAAACATTCTCCAATTTGACCTAACCTGGATCGGAAACCTGATACCAATATCAACAGACCTGGAAGAACTCCTGTTTCCCAAAGGGCCTGATGAGGAGATCTCATAATTGACCAGTATGTCTCCCTGCAAGGACACTTCATATTCAGTACAATATGGAGGGGTTCCATTCAATGGATCTGTGTTATAGGTCCCACCAATTGGTGAGATGGAGACGGAAAAGGTTGGACTTCTTTGGACCCTTGCATGATGATCCAGGTGAATATCCATACCATCTTTGGATCTTGTTGTCACTTTCAGTTGTTCACCAGACGGAGGTGGAGGGATGAGAAATCTTCCTCCAGTTAGATTCACATCTCGAACAAAATCAGCTCCAATTTGTTGAATGCCACGTTCAAGTATTCGATCGATCTCTTCAGTTAGTTTCCAGCTGTCCCCAGCGTAGGATGAAAATGTAAGTTCAAATCCTCTATGGGGTGGACCATTCAGTTCATTTCGTATCCATCCAATTGAGTCTCCATTCGTCCCATCATTGAACTCTCTTGATCTTACTTTTGAGTAAGATCTGAAAACACCATTTGTCCAGAAAGATAATAGTTCATTGTCAATGTTGAAAGCAGGCGCCAACCCTAATCCAACACGAATGGAGACCTCTGGATAATCATCAAAGAAGGTTAGATTCTCTTTTCCGGGATAGAAATATAGTCCAGTATGGATGACATCCTCTTCATCAAGGATGATCTCCAGATCTGCAACAGAACAGTTTCCAACAATAATATCTGTTCTGTTCTCCCTGCAACTTTGCATCTGTAGGTCATGCTGGGCCCATTCATCATAGTTGACCGAGATCCAATCCGAGATCAGTGCCTGGTAATCCTCTTCGACACCTGCAAGGGTTGTGATGAAATCTATTGC
>JAUVBH010000161.1 GCA_030591285.1 Thermoplasmatota archaeon | reverse complement strand
CGAAAGAATCGTATTCCACTTTCATTTTTTTCAGTATGGAGACCACATCCATCGCAGTGCATCCCATTAGTGCCTGGAGCACCATTTCCATAGGGGCCCCAGCTGTCTCCATTCCTCCAACGGTCTTCTTCGTATCCATTGGTACCTGGTGCCCGCTATCGGTGAAACCGACCATGGCTAATCCGTCAGTGGGTTTTACATAGGACATGAGCTTGATCTCCTTTCTGCAGTGCAAAGAAAATGCACAACCTATTTGGACCTTTCTCCAAATTATTGAGGTTCTTCCCTGCTGGATAGGGATTATATATGATACCCACTTTCACCATTTCGTCCTTATACACTGTACAAAGGAGACAATGAAAATGGCAGAAGAAATCGTCGAAAATAGATCCAGGGCCAGCGAATCGGTCGCCCTCGAAGAGGAGGTGCTTGCACGCTGGAGGGACCAGGATATTATTAGACGTCTTCTCAAACACAACAAGGGAAATGAATACTTCAGGTTCCTGGAAGGGCCCCCAACAGCAAATGCAAAACCTGGGGTCCATCATATCTTTGCCAGGACAATAAAGGACACCATCTGCAGATACAAGAACATGAAAGGGTTCTATGTTCCCAGAATGGGAGGTTGGGACTGTCATGGTCTTCCTGTTGAGATCGCAGTTGAGAAACAACTGGGGATAGAGAATAAGGAACAGATCGAGGAATACGGGATCGAACCATTCATCAAAAAGTGCAAGGAATCTGTATTCACCAATATCGACCAGTGGTCTGAAATGACCGAAAGGATCGGATATGTACTGGACCTAGACGATCCCTACATCACAATGAATGACAGCTATATCGAATCTGTCTGGTGGTCGCTGAAGGAGATCTGGAAGAAGGGTCTTCTCAATGAGGGACACACGATCGTCCCATTCTGTCCCCGGTGTGGGACATCACTCTCTTCACATGAGGTTGCCCAGGGTTATAAGGAAGTGGAAGAGCCCTCGATCTTTGTCAAATTCAAGGTCATCGGTCAGGAAAATACCTTCATCCTGGCATGGACGACCACCCCATGGACCTTGATATCCAATGTTGCTTTAGCTGTCCATCCTGACAAATTTTATGTCAAGATCAAGTACAAGGAACAGGAGATCATCCTGGCAGAGGAGAGGGCCAAGATCCTCATGAAAGAGGAGAATTACGAGGTCATCCAGAGGATGATGGGATCGGATCTCGAAGGGGTCAGATATGAACCTCTTTTCGATTTTGTGAAACCTGACAAGCCTGCTTACTATGTCACCACCGCTATGTTCGTCACCATGGAGGACGGAACTGGTGTGGTCCATACTGCTCCAGCCTTTGGTGAGGACGATTACGATCTGGGAGTTCGTTATGATCTCCCCATGGTCCAACCGGTCAAACCCAATGGGACCTTCGAGGATATTATCACTCCATGGAAGGGTGTATTCGTGAAGGATGCGGATCCCTCCATCATCAAGGACCTGGAAAAGAGAGGACTGCTTGAGGGAATTCATCGCTATGCTCATCAATATCCATTCTGCTGGAGATGCGATACTCCCCTCCTGTACTACGCTAGAAAAGGTGTCTATATCAGAATGTCACAGCTTAGAAAGAACCTCATAGACAACAACGAACAGATCAATTGGTTCCCTCCCAATATCAAAAAGGGCAGGTTTGGGAACTTCCTGGAAGAGGTCAAGGACTGGAACCTTTCAAGGGAGAGATACTGGGGTACACCTCTTCCACTATGGCGCTGTGAATGCGGTTCGGAGCACATGGTGGGCTCCATTGCAGAGTTGAAAGAACTCTCCGCCAAAGAAGTTCCCGAACTTCACAGACCATATGTTGACATGATCACCTTTCCATGCAAGGATTGTGGAAAGGAGATGAAGAGGGTAGAATACGTCATTGACTGCTGGTATGATTCGGGAAGCGCTCCGATAGCATCGTTGCATTACCCCTTCGAGAACAAAGAGGAGTTCGAAAAGCAATTCCCGAGGGACTACATTGCAGAGGGTATTGACCAGACCAGAGGCTGGTTCTATTCACTTCTGGCAATTTCCACAGCAGTTTTCGATAAACCTTCCTACAAATCAGTAATTTGTCATGCCCTGGTTTTGGACGGTGAAGGTAAGAAGATGTCGAAATCAAAGGGAAATGTTGTGGATCCATGGGAGCTTTTCACAACAGATGGTGCAGATGCGATCAGATGGTATCTTCTATCATCCTCAGCTCCATGGAGACCCAAGCTGTTCTCCATCGATGCCATGAGGGAAGCCAACAGATCCTTCCTTGGAACCCTGAGGAATGTCCTGGGCTTTTTCAAGACCTATGCTGACCTGGATGGATATAAATATGCTGATGCAGTGGATCCTTCCAAGCGTCCTGATGTTGACCGCTGGGTCCTGTCCAAGCTAAATCTCCTTGTTCAGGAGGTCACTGACAGGATGGAAAATTACGATCTTACAGGTGCATCCGGTCTTCTGAACTACTTCGTGGTCGAGGATCTCTCAAACTGGTATGTGAGGGTAAACCGAAGGAGATTCTGGGGTGCGGAGGATTCAATGGAGAAGAAGACAGCATATGACTCTCTCTACGAATCCCTTCTCACTGTTGCCAAGCTGATAGCACCTTTCGCTCCATTTCATGCAGATAAGGTCTATTCAACACTGGGTGGTGAATTGGATTCCATCCACTTCGAACCTTATCCGGATGCCGATACCGGTTTGATAGATCCAGATATGATCACGAAAATGGAAGACCTGAAGACGGTTGTGGAGCTTGGAAGGTCTGCTAGGGGCGCCAAGAACATGAAGATCCGACAACCTCTCCAGAAAGCGGTTGTCAAGGGGCCTGATCCATTCGGTCCAGGTCTGGAGACTATCATACGTTCTGAACTCAATGTCAAAGATATCGACTTCGAAAAGGACCTTTCAACATTCTTTGATATGACAGCAGATCCGGACCCCAAGAAGCTCGGACCAAAACTTAAAGCTGACTCGGGCAAGGTACGTGATGAAATAATGAAAATGGACCCGAAACAGCTTGCAAAGGTCGCCAAGGAGACCGGGGTCGATGTTGAGGTCAATGGACGATCATATCATCTGGGTGAAGATGATTTCAGATACCATGAGGTGCTGGGAGACAGATGGACCATTGGTGGTGAGGGCGGAGAGATCGAGGTGATCTTGGACCTTCATCTCAGCGAAGATCTGAAGCAGGAAGGGATCGCCAGGGAAGTTGTCCGAAGGATCCAGACCATGAGGAAGGATAAGGACCTTGAGTACGATGCCCGTATAACTCTCAGGATCTCTGGAGACCCTGTGATCCTCTCAGGTGTCAAGGTCTTCAATGACTACATCATGTTCGAAACACTGGCAGATGTTCTTGAGATAGTTGATGATGCAGTTGGACAGGATTGGGATATCGATCAGGGCAAACTCAACATCTTGATATCTATTTGATCTTTGAAAATGTGCCATAAGCCTTTAATAGATAGCGTGAGCCAGACATCGAAACAATTCCTGCCGTAAAGCTGGTATTAATGCCGATCCATCAATGGACAGGTGGAAAGATGAGGAAAATAGCGCTCCTCCTGGCGATGACACTTGTCCTTGTAACGTTAATTCCGATACTCACCTCTGGTTCGGAACAACCTACCAAAGCGGAGCTTTTGCCCCTTTTTGTTGAACATGGCACCTATCGTTTTGATGAAAGTACGGGTTCCGTGATGTTCGATACTGTGACGATAGGCCAGGCAGGCAGGCTTGAGATCGTTGGAGTATCCTTTGTTGCCTCACGTATCATTACAAAACAAGAGGAGGTCAACAGTTCGATATATATCGATGGCACCCAGGAATCCTGGGGATACCTAACAGTTACGAAAGGAATGATCGATGTTCAGGTCGATAGGGTCACTCTTGGACGGGCCGAGATCCAGGTGATGTGGTCAGGCGCTCCAACTTCATCAGGAGAAGCGGGAAGAAGTTCTTTCCTGAAAATGGAAACACTTGGTGGAGGCATAGAAGCAACGGGAGCTAATATTGAAGTTCTGGGACAAGATGGTGGTAATGGCGATGTTGTAACATACGGAGGTTCAGGTGGAGAATCTCAAATAATATTGGAGGACACCAGAGGTGGGAATGTTGATCTTGGTGGAACATGGATCAGATCAATGGGTGGAAAGGGAGGAGGCGGACCTTCCGGTGATGTCAATTCTGGAGAGGGAGGTCAATCCGATATCTTGATCGAAGGAAGGTCAGTTGAGATCTCTCGATCATTTGTATTGTCCCTGGGCGGCAAAGCTGGACCAGTCTCACAAGGTGCCATTGGATCTCATGGGGGAAGTGGGATGATGAGGTTTCGGTCAGGTGAAGATCTAACACTTCACGATACGGATCTGACATCTTTACCAGGTAATAATTCAGGAGAGATCAAACATCCTTCTCCATCCACAATCTTATTTCAGGCAAAGAATGGGACCATCAGATGGGACCACAATAAATCGGATGATGATAAAAGGTCCACATTATCTTATTTGGATACACCTTCACTTCAGCTGGATGCAAAATTCGGAGCTCACTTCCACCAGGTTCATATGGGCGAAACGATCCCCACTTCACTCGAGACAACGGATTATTCGGTCTATTGGTGGGTGGATCTGTTCATTAGGGACGATTTTGGAACCCCCATCAAGAATGATATCGTATATTACAACATCAATAATGGTATAGAGACCTATCCGGATTATTCCACTCCCCTTATTGCTGGAGAATATGGTTATGT
>JAUVBH010000048.1 GCA_030591285.1 Thermoplasmatota archaeon | reverse complement strand
CCATTTCTGAATGGTTGATCTCCAGGTATTTCGGCTCCTATTTCAGAACCCTGGGAATCCCGGCTTCACAAGCTATGGCTGAACACCCTGAAATGCTGGGATCCTTCAGTACTTTTCCTTCAATGAACAGCTGTACTTACTCCGAAGGTCTCGGAGATGTTCTTGAAGCAGCTATCATGGCCAATGATACGAACTATATCGTTCGCTACAGGGATATTCTCCTGAATTCATCCAGGTTCATTCTTAATCTGATGTATGATGAAGAGGAGGCCTACAATATGACGCATCCTCATCTTGTTCTGGGAGGATACAGACACGATCTGTTCGATCGGGTGAACAGAGATATGGAATGGCAATCACGTTGGATACGGATCGATTACACTCAACACGCTATTGGGGCCCTCTTTCGGATATTGAGTAATATCCCAACAGAGGATATCCAACAATATTATGAACAATTGAATTGACTCAATTCGGAAAGGATAAGTTTCATACTCTGGTTCGGTACGAACAGGAAACAAAATAGATCCTGATCCTCACTGCTTCTGGACAGCTTCATCATACTCTTTTTCCAGGATATCTATCAATTCCTGAACAGTATATAATCTGTCGACCCTGTGAACATTTGCTCCCGCAAATGCAAATCCTTTGTCCATCTTCCCCTCTTTCGCAAAGACAAGAGCAAGAGCTATGCAGTAAGGGGAGGTCTTATAATCACAGGTCCTCAAGCATTTCCAACCGCATGAGAACGGGACCTTTTTACCTGCTTCCACATCGTTGATGAACTGATTACGGATGGCCCTTCCAGGCATTCCAACCGGACTTTTGATTATTACAAGGTCCTCTTTCTTGGCATTGATGAACATGTTCTTGAAATCAATTGTAGCATCGCATTCATGTGTCGCAACGAACCTGGTTGCCATTTGTACACCGGAGGCTCCCATATTCAGGAATTTTAGGATATCAGCTCCAGTGAATACCCCACCAGCAGCTATTACCGGGATATCCTTGTTGTATTGTTCCCTGTATGGTTTCACGGCTTCGATCACGTCGGGGATAAGGTTCTCAAGGGCATACTCAGGGTCATCTATCATCTCCTTGGTGAATCCAAGGTGACCACCGGCCATGGGCCCTTCTACTACAACACCATCAGGAACATAATCGTAGAACCTGGACCAGTACTTGAACATGACACTAACACCCTTGGCCCCCGAGATTATTGGAACGATCTTTGTCTTTGACTTCTTGATCTTCTCAATGTCCAAGGTGTCAGGCATTCGAAGGAGTAGGCCTGTACCGATGAAGATGAAATCCACACCTTCATCGAGGGCGATGTTGATCATTGCATCATAATCGGAAAGTGCCATCATGATGTTGATGCCGATCGATCCCTTGGTGAACACTCTTGTGTTCCTGATCTCCCTTTTTAAGGCCCTTATATTTGCTTCTGCATAATCAACATGGACGTCCAGATCATTGGCTCCGATACCGGCAGCTCCGATAACACCTATTCCACCTGCGTCTGCAACCGCCCTGGCCAGTCTTGAAAGGGATACTCCGACACTCATTCCACCCTGTATGATGGGGATCCTCGTTTCCACATCGCCGAATTTCAATGTTGGCATAATATTAGTGACCATGATCGGTATCCTCATTTGATATGTCCAAAGGATAGGACAATTTTATCTCAGAAAAGTAATCATATTATTTCATTTGTTTCCCTTTTGGTAGGACAAAAGTGTAACGATGGCTGAATTTTAATTACATATGAGGGTTTAAAAAGGCTGTAGCCCATAGAACTGTTGGAGAGTTCATGCCAATAGAGAAACGGGGAGATATCTTAGCAAAGTTGTTCCGTTGGACAGCTAGGATCCTTTCGACCCTGGTAATAACCTTCGCTCTTTTCATGTTCGTTGCTTCTGCTGGTTTTGATGATACTGGACCAAATGTTGGTATCGTTATCTTTTTTCTCTTCATGATCCCAACGATGATCGCTTTGATCCTGGCATGGCGTTGGGAGAAGAAAGGTGGAATGGTTGCTATAGCTGGTTCGATCTGTATGGGGATCACCGTTTTCTTCACTGCAGGAAGCAATCAAGCTCTCGCTGGAATAATGATACCATCACCATTTACCATCTCAGCTGTTCTTTATCTGTTAAGTTGGTGGAGAACGAATGGAATATCTGATAATGATGGGTAGATGGCCCTAAATAATTCCATTAAATTTTCATTCATCAATCGCAAGGATTAAAACCTTCTCATGTCCATATTAAATTTGTTTTGGCATGGAATTGACAATTTGATCATATTGTTCAAAGGTACAAAGGTGGTAATGTAATGGAAACAAGTTTTGTTTACCGAAATTCTCAATCAGCAAAAAGACTCCTGATCTCGACCACTTTTCCTCTTCTTCCTTTGTTCCTGTACCTGACGATACTATATCTTATCGATCTGCCAAGTTACCTGATATTGATCTCCATTGCATACTTGTCGATCTGGTTGGTCTTCTTTATTATCATGCTCCACAGGATCTACGAAGTAATGGTTGTATACAAAGATAGGATCGTTTTCATCAATCCTTACAAGGAGAGGGTGATCAAACTTTCTGACCTGAGTTTGATATACTATAACGAGAACCAGGGTATCTCGTTCACAAGCAAAGAGGGAAAGGTCCAAGGTGGACGGTTCAAATTTGATTTTGAGGGACAGATACTGGAGGATGTTCTCGCTGCGATCTCTGATTTCACCGGATTCATCGAAGAACATATCGAGGAAACTAAGACATATTGTCTTGTAAATCGGATAAATTGAGGATCATCACGGTCTCCATGTTCTTTCTAAATTGAAGCTATATTCTTTACATATTATTGGTAGGATATGGTTATATTCTCCATCTCCATCCACCACCGAGGAGGGGGCCCAAAATGGACCGATCAAGGAAGACAAAGATAGTCTGCACTATTGGACCTGTGGTAGAAAGCAGGGATATGCTGGAGAAGCTAATTGATGCTGGCATGGATGTAGCCAGATTGAATTTCTCTCATGGGGATCATGATCGACATAGAAGGATCTTCGAGGATATCAGGGAACTTTCCGAAGAAAAGGACCGTGATGTTGCCATTCTCTGTGATATCCAGGGGCCCAAGATCCGAACAGGGAAAATGGTCGAACCGTTCGTTGTCAATACTGATGATGAGGTCAGGGTCACAACAGAAGATATCCCAGGAACAAATGAGAGGTTTACCATTCACTATCCTCAATTGTTGACAGATCTTGAAGAGGGGGATGAGATATTCCAAAATGACGGGATCGTGAAGCTTCGGGTAATGGAAAGAGATGAGACCGATCTGATCTGTACTGTGAGGTCCGGGGGGTGATATCAGACAGGAAAGGATGCAATATTCCAAGTGCTGATCTTTCTGTCAGGGTTCCGACGGAAAAGGATAGGGAAGACATCAAGCTGATCTGTGAATTGGACCCTGAATATCTGGCTGTCTCTTTCATCGCAGATGAGAACGATGTCGATGCAGTAAGGAAGTGCCTGAAAGAGAATAGGAACAGGAACATAAAGATCATTTCCAAGATCGAAAGACCAATAGCTCTCCGAAATCTTGACGATATCATTGAGGTTTCTGATGGTATAATGGTTGCCAGGGGCGATCTTGGTGTAGAGATACCTCCGCATGAGGTTCCTATCTGGCAGAAGGAGATGTGTAAGAAGTGCAATCAGGCTGGAATTCCGGTGATCGTAGCAACTCAGATGCTGGATTCCATGATCGAGCATTCAAGACCAACAAGGGCAGAGGCATCGGATGTTTTCAATGCAGTCCTGGATGGGACAGATGCAGTGATGCTCTCGAACGAAACCTCGGTTGGCAAACACCCTATCGAGACAGTTGAGTTCATGAAGGATATTGTAATGACAGCAGAAGGTGAATTGCCTATCAGGGACCCTGATTATTTTGATTCAGATGTTCAATGCAAGATAGAGACAGTTGGCCATGCATGTTTCACCATGGTGAAGGAGTTCAATGACAGGAACTATCCTGGAAAGGTGATAGCCATCACAGATACAGGTCAGTCTGCAAGGATGGTCTCCAAGTACAGACCCAACAGGTCGATAATAGCCATCACTCCACAGAGAAGGACCTGCAGGGAGCTGAATCTTGTCTGGGGTGTCGCTTCGGTCCATTCCCATTTGATCGATAACCATTCAATTGAAACCAGGATCATGAGTGCCATCAAGGATATCCATGAGAAGGGAATGATCGACAACAATGACAATGTCATAGTGGTGTCAAGTTCGATCTTGATAGGGGATGAGGGAATGGTCCTGGGTGTTTATGATGTGGGAGAGGTCATGAAATATTTGAATGGATCATGAAGAGCAGTATTTGAAGTAGTGTCCGTTGTTTATCTTCAGGTCCAACATCTTGATCATCTCTTTGTATCTCTTTCTGATCGTTACTTCTGTTACCCCAGATGCTCTAGATACTTCTCCCTGGGTCCTTATCTGACCTGTGGTCAGGGTTGCTATATAGATAGCAGATGCTGCGATCCCGGCGGGGTCTTTCCCTGAAGTGTATCCCATTTTATCTGCTGCCTCGACCAGTTCAATGGCACTTCCCAGGGTTTTTCCGTTTACCTTTAACCTCGAACAGAACCTTGAGACATAATCCGAAGGATTGGTAATGTTCAATCTGAGTTCCATCTCCTTTGATATCTTTCTGAAGGTCCTTCCAAGGTCCCTTTTAGACATGTTGAGATCCCTTGCAATCTCATTGAGCGTCCTTGGAACGTTATGGATCCTGCATGATGCATAGATCGTAGCAGCAACCATACATTCGATCCCGCGGCCCTGGATAAGGTTCATTTCACTTGCCCTGCGAAAAAGTTGTTTTGCCAGTTCATTGACATGGGGGGGAAGCTCCTTTGTAGCACAGATCTTGTCTATCTCGCTGAAACCCCAGATCATGTTCCTTTGAGCTGTCTTATACTTCCTTATCCTTCTCTGCCATTTTCTCAGTCTGTAGATCTGGGCCCTGTTCTTTCCCGGAATGGAATTACCATAGGAATCAATATTCATCCAACCGATCTCGGTTGATGGAGCAAGACCTTTGTTCCAGTCTTTCGTAGGGGCCCCCGTTCTTGATCTATCAGGCCCAGTATCACCCCGGAATGTCCTCCACTCTGGACCGTGATCGATATGGGTGTCTGAGATCACCATACCACAAGATAGGCAGAGGATCTCTCCTCTTTCTTGATCATGTTCGATATTGGTGCTGGAACATTCAGGGCATTTGGTGACATTTGGATCCATGAGATAAGTTCCCATGAGATCACCTATTCTCAACTATGGCCAAGACCGTCCTGTTCTCAAAAAACTTCAAGTTATTCCTCCAGGGTAGGACTAGTAGTCATCGGTTGTATCGCTCCATCGCCTCGGCTGCATCGGAAAATACAGCCAAAAAAATACTCCCAGGGCAGTTATTTAACCGTTATGGTTTCATGAGAAATGGAAATTGGCGACGTATATCAAATGGTATTTTTTGTTTATTCCGGCCATTTCAAAGATACTTGTCAAACACGTTAGATCCCTGAAGGAATTTTGATGAATTCTACTGATCTTTTGATAAAAACATACATTTCTAATTTTGTGGAATTAAGGATAAATAGACCCTCCTTCATTTCCGACTAACCCTCCCAGGAGAAAATGTCCATGGACTTTGACCCCATCGAGAGATATGATGAGATGAACAGCGATGAGATACTTAGAACCCAGGAGAGGAAGCTCCGTGACTATCTAAGATATCAGCTGTATCCATTTTCTCCTTTCTATCGAAAGCTCTTCGATGATAAAGGTGTGGATGTGAACCAGATCAATTCAGTCAAGGATCTGGAAAAGATCCCACTTACGAAGAAAGAGGACATTATCCCGGATGATGAGAACCCTAAGAAGTACAAGGACCTGATCTTGCAACCTGATCTGCAAAAGATCAAGCAGTTCTGGCCTAGGTCCAAACAGTTCGGATTGAAGGTCAAGGATATTCTGAAGGGGAATATTGAGACCGCTCTAAGGGATGAGTATTATCCAACATTCATGATAGCGACTTCAGGTACCACCGGGAACAATGTTCCGTTCATGTATACCAGACGGGACATCGAGCAATTCTCCAACATCTACCAGTCCCTTCAAAAGATCACCGAACTCGATCCAGAGTGGTCGGTGATCAATGTATTTCCATTCGCACCACAGCTGGCATTCAATTTCATATACTTCGTAAATCTGAACTCAAACATCCGGATGTTCCACACCGGCGGGGGAGCTGTGACCTCAACGAAAAAGACGTTGGAGATCATTGAAATGGTCCAGAGCAACATCATCTTTGGTGTTCCATCATACGTCTACCATTTACTGAGAAAAGCTCAGGAGATCGATGCAGACCTTTCATCTGTGAAACTCGTGGCAACCGGTGGAGAGAAGCTCACCAAGTCAACAAGGAAGAGAATGACCGATATCCTTGTTGAAAGAGGGGCCCAGGATCCCAAACTGTTCGATATGTTCGGGACCACCGAGATGAGGGATGCATATCCGGAATGCATGCCTGGATCCGGAATATATCATATTCACCCCAACATGCATATCTGCGAGATCGTGGACCCAGAGACCGGGAAACAGAAGAGACCGGGTGAAAGCGGTGCTCTTGCAGTGACCAATATCGATGGAAGAGGCTCTGTAGTCTGCCGTTATCTGATTGGAGATATCTTCGAGGGTGGCATCCAGTATGGTAGATGCCCTCACTGCGGGAAAGAAGGACCCAGATTGGTGGGTCCGATCGGCCGGATAAAGGATTATTCCAAAAAGATCAATATCACCAAGGTCAAAGGGACCCAGCTTAATCTCAACATTTTCTATGATCTACTCCCAACCATTGATGGGGTGGATGAGTGGCAGGTGATCCTGGAAAAAAGGAACAATGATCCATCTGGTCTGGATATATTGAAACTCAACATAGCTCCAAAGAAGGGAACAAAGAAAAAGGAGCTGAAGGAACGGATAATTTCCAAGATCGTTGATACCGTTGAGATCAGTCCTGTTGTGGATACGAAATACTCCCGTGATGAGCTGTTCGAAATGATGGGCGGTAAGATGAAGGCCGATAGGATAATAGACGCTCGGTCAAAGGATTGAAAAAACGAGTATTGCACATTCTCCACTCAGAATTATATACTACGTTCTTGATGTGTAACCAATGAGTGAACCTCGATGATTACGCCCCTGATTGAAGGTGACGATATTCCGTATTCCGCGGTTGTTGGTGACTTCGTGGATATCCATGAGGGGGACCGCTGGGAATGTATAATGTGCGGTAATTGCTGCGGAAATATTTTTTCAAAGACATGGCTCGATGTTTCTCTGAGAAAGCATATTGGAGATCCAATTGATGGCTACTGCAATCATCACGACCAGGGAAACCATGAATGCCACATTCATTCCTCTAGACCAAATATTTGCAGGGGATATCCTTTCATAATTCGAAAGAGCGGCGATCATTACAAGGTCCAGGTCCACAAGAGATGCAATGGGATCGGTGTAGGTCCAGTTGTTGATCTCGGATCCAAAGCCCTCGAGCTTGTAAAGTACTGCGAGGAGGAATATGATATCGAGTTCATCGTCAAAAGTGACGATGATGGCGTCATCAGGATGTACCGGATCAAATAGTTCTGATCTCAGATATCGATCTCTTTCCCAATTCCCTTTTCCTTTGCCATGTCATAGACCAGTTTTGCAGTGGCAGCATCCTGGATGGCAAGGCCGTTGGATTTGAAGAGTGTGATCTGTTCTTTGGAAGTTCTTCCGGTCTTCCTGCCGGTGACTATCTCACCGAGTTCAGCATGGATATGGTCCTCTGTTAGCTCACCATTCTGGATGGGGATCATGATATCTCCAGCTTCGCTGAGGCATCCGTCCTTGGAATCTGCGATGAACATGGATCTTTTGACTATGGTGGTGTCAAGCTCCCTTGCATTTGGGGTATGACTTCCAATACCGTTGATGTGGGCCCCTTCCTTCACCTTTGATCCATCGAAGATGGGATCCGGTGAAGATGTGGCAGTGCAGATGATGTCTGCTTGAAGCATGTCATCTGCAGATCTGGCGACCTCTATTGGGATACCCAGTTTCTCTTCCATCTCGGCTGCGAACTTCTCGGAGGCTTCGGGGAATTTATCGAAGACGATGGCCTTGGAGATGTTCCTTGCTTCGCTCACACCCCATAACTGCATTTTGGCCTGCACACCTGCTCCGAAGATCCCGGCAACCTGACCTTCTTCCTCTCTGGCAAGATATTTCGTTGCAAGCCCTGAAACTGCGCCTGTTCTTACTGCTGTTAAGTATCCACCATCCATGATGGAGATGACATTTCCTGTCTCGGAGTCCTGGAGAAGCACTTTTCCGATGGTTGTGGGCATGTTGTGCTTGGTAGGATTGTTCTTGTAAACCGTGACGACCTTGCATGCCAGAGCGTTCATTCCCGGAAGATATGCTGGCATGTAGAGAGATAATCCTTCAGGTGGTTTGATGCCTATCCTCAAGGGAAGAACAGCTGATCCTTCAGCAAGTTCTGTGAATGCTTTTTCAAGCACGTTGATACAATCCTTCATCTGCAGTACGGAGATAACATCGTCTCTTGTTAGAAGTAGAACCATTTGAACACCTCATCGATCCTCAACGGAATGGGATATGGGAGTAATAGT
>JAUVBH010000234.1 GCA_030591285.1 Thermoplasmatota archaeon | reverse complement strand
TTCGTCACGTTTATCTTCGGGGAAATGGGCCCCTGCTGCAACGTCGTGGCCTCCACCCCCTCCACCAATATCCTTCGTTGCTTCCTTCATCACCGATCCAAGGTCCAATCCCTTTTTACAGAGCTCTCTGTCACCCCGGGAAGATACCTTCATGGTCCCATCATCACCGGTGGCAATGGCGATCATGGGTTTGTCATGGTCGAAGATATAGTTATGGCCCAAACCTGCGATCGTTCCTGAAAGGGTGTCCTCTTCTATCATGAACCACTGTATATGATCCAGATCGTTGACTCCCTTCTCATGCCTCTTCACCAAGATATCCTGAATATGCTTCTTGTTCTCGAAACGATCATCCAGAGCTTCCTTGTAAGCTTCCAGATCGCCCCAGACGATCTTGAATCCCAGGGATATCTTTCCAAACCTGCCGCAACCATCAATTGCATACGCAAGATCCTGCAATGGTCCATACTCGCTGGAATAGAAATTTTCTCTGAAAAGCTCATGGACAAGAGATTTTTTCACTCCATTCCTAAGAAGTCTGAGATAAACATAGGACTGCAGCAGCTTCATCTTCTCCCGATCTACCTCTTCTATTGGAACAAAGGGATTGATAGCCATCTGTGAAAGAAGTCCTCTAACGGCCTCCTCATCATTTGATATGCCATCAATATAGGGATCGTTTGATGTTATCAACGCTTCTGAAATGGATCTTCCGGAAAATGGCATACCCATGGAAACATGGAGATACTCCTTGTTGATGGCAAGATTTCGAACACCTCTGTTCAGTTCGGAGAAGGATGGAACATGTTGTCTGTCGGCCAATGACCCTGCCAGGGAAAATATCGATAGGTCAACATTCCGAGGATCGAGTGTTATGGCCAATAAGAATGATAAGGTGGACCCGGAACAGCCAGAGGTTCCATTGATATTGTGAAAACGGGGATTGATCTCGATTATCCCTCCCCCATCGGATATTGAATACGGGGATTTCCTGTCAACATTGTGATGGTCCAGTATGATGGCCCTGGCCCCGATCTCTATCATCTTCTTGGATATCGAATCAGCCTGGGAGGAGCCCATATCGGCAACGATCAATAGTTCGAACCCACCTTCGAGGTCATCGATGTCCTCGTCCCTGAGAACACTTGTCATTGTGGAATGAAATCTAAGCCCAGCTCTGCTGATCGCCTTTGAAATGATACCCGCGGAACAGATCCCATCTCCATCATAATGAGAGATCACTCTGACCAGTCCGCTGGTAGATTCTATAAGGGCCCCTGCATCTCCAAGCCTGTCAACAATAGGCTGGGGGACCTTCATCCATTTCAGAGGTTCTTCCATCATGTACACTCCGCAAGGTAGGGATGACTGAAAGGAAAGAACCTATTAAAAGATAGGTGAGATCAGTCGGCGACTATGAGCTTGGCCTTATCCAGCCTGTAGCTCCACTTCTGTGGAAGGGCTCCGGATCTGGAGTAGTATTTACCCAATCTCCTGATCTTGGCCTCGGTAAGCTGGAGAGCCCTTTTATTGTGGACATCTCCTCTATTCTCGCTCATATGCCTGTGCATCCTGACAGCTTTCCTCATAAGGTTCATGAGGTCCTCAGGATACTCCATATTTTCACCCTTGTCCTTGAGAATATCATACATTGACATTCCAAAGGCGGTCTTTACATCGGGGACGCCGTGGGAATCGCGGAGCTCTATCCCGATCCTGGAGGTAGAATAACCTTTGTGATAGAGATCTATTATCAGGTCAGTGACCTCCTTGCGGTCTGCCTCGATCCAATCAGGTTTTCCGACTCTGAAGGGTTTGGTCGAGGAAGACTTGCCTTTTCTCCTTGCGTGCATTCTTGCCATAAAGCATCGACTCCGATGGATTGGGAGGGGAGCATTATACTTTTCGTATATAAGTCTTAGTCATTACTTACTAGGAAGAAAGACTTTCTTTTACCATTGACCAGTGATATATTTCATTAGGATTATATATTAGCACCATCGGAGACTATTCAATGGACCCTGATGAGATCAGTAAATGGAGAAAGATAAGGTGGGGGACGACCTCAGACAAGGTGTATGTTATTTCCTGCAACAAACCTCAGGAACTCACCGATCTTGTTAGATGGGGCCTTCAGCAAAAATGATCGATCAATGGTCCGGTCTTGACAAGAATACTTATAGTTCACAATGGTAGTATTGAATTGGTTATTGTGGGGACATTCACTGAAAAATGGAGCAAAACTGCAAAGAAACGAGTCCTGGTCGTGGGAATTGTTCTCATCTTCCTTATTGCGGGGACTGTCCTCATTAAGGACATCTCATCAAAAGATGAAGCTGGCAGGAAGATCTCGGTGGATGAGGTCCTATCGCTAACCTCCCAGAGAAAAGAATTGGAGTATGACCATGTAATAATTCCCAGCGGTCAGAGACTATGGGGGATAGCTGGTACTCCAGCAGCTTGCTGGTATGACATTGGCAAGGGAGAGGAGCATGTGCTCCCATTCCTGGTGAAAGGTGACCCTGGTGTAAGACGGTTCATCGAAAATACCGATATGAATGAACCTATGGAACTGTCGGGTGGATCCGGTAATGGAATGTATGGACAAACCAGGAACCTTGCTCTTGACCTCTATGAGAAAAGTGCAGGAGTGATGTTTATTGGAACATCTGATGGATCCTATGAAATTGGCTTGAATGCAGGGCCCATCGCTTCATATCTCAATATTCCAATTATCGTTGTTGACGAAGAGAATGACCTGGGAGACATCAACTCTATAACTGATGAATTGGGAGCTTCCTACATCATCCTGGCGGGGGAAACAGCCATCGAGATGGGGAAGTCTACAAGTGTTGACAGGATCGAACTCTCGGACCTGGATGAGGTACACCATTCTCTTTTTTCCATTGTGAACAACAGGTTCGGACAACTTGATTATGGTGTCATCACAAATCCTGGAAACACTGTAGAACCCTCTGTAAATGATGTCATTCAAGAACAACAGATACAGAAAGTAGATTCTCTTTTTCTCGATACCGCATCAGTGGACATTGATCTCATTGGGACTTCAACCTATACTCATTCCATAGATGTTCCCGATGGATTGGTCGATCTCAAGGTGTATGTAAATTTTACCGAGATCGAGGCTCACCCCCTGGACCCATTGAAAGACATAGTTGGTGTGGATCCACTCAGTTTTGGTACATTGAGAGATGAGAGTGGTCGTCTTGTTGCATCCTCCCCAAGTTTTTCATCCGATGTTGGAAAGAACTACCTGGAGACATTGGTCATCGAAAATGGAGGCTCCTATGAACTGGAGCTTAAAGTTTACTACGGGGTGAAAGGGATCTCAACTATGATGGGCACCTCAGTGGGTGCTTCCAGGATATCAGGTTCCTATTCTCTTGAGACATCTGCTTTCATTCTCGAAAAACCACATCTTCCGATGTTCGAGGATTTGTCAATAATGGCCCCTTACATGGCAGCGGCAAGAGGTGGATTCGTTCTTGCAGATATGGACCTTGAACTCACATCTGAGGATTATGCTGAAGAAGCGAAAGGTTTTGGGACTGGTCCATGGTATGAGAAGGATCTACTGGATGTTGGGAGAGAACGGGTCAATGAGAATGTAATGAAGCTTCAGAATATTGTCGATATTGCCTCCCAATACGGGTTAAGCGATGGATATATGGGGGACAAAGGCTG